>NZ_JAELTZ010000016.1:0-92298 GCF_016429115.1 Aquitalea sp. ASV15
CCAGTACAGGCTGTCATTGGGCAGGATGCCGTTTTCGATCACCACCTGATCCACCGCCCGTTCTTCCAGCGCCTCGGTGTATTCGTTGCGCAGCACGGCGATTTTCTTGTCGCCCTCGGCATACACCTTGTCCAGCCAGAAATTGGGGGTGGGGATGATGCCCTGCGCGTACAGGCGGCGGTAGAAAATGGGGAAAGTGGTGCCGCCGGTGTCGTCGCCCACTTTCACGTCCGGGGTGACGATTTCCACCGTGCTGCCACGGCTGGACAGGAAGTCGGCCACGCCAAAACCGGCCTGGGTGCTCACCGCGTCATACACCAGCACGTTCTTGCCCGGTTCCACCTTGCCGGACAGGATGTCCCAGCTGCTGACGGCAATGCCTTCATCCACGCCCCAGTCCGGCACCTGGCTGGTATAGGGAATACCGCCGGTGGCCAGCACCACGATGTCCGGCTTTTCCGCCAGAATCATCGCCTTGTCGGCGGCCACGCCCAGACGGCGATCCACCCCCAGACGCTGGGTTTCCATGTCCAGCCAGCGCACGATGCCGGCCATCTGTTCGCGCTGCGGGGCCTTGGCGGCGAGTACGATCTGCCCGCCTACCTGCGGCTGTTTCTCGAACAGCACCACTTCATGGCCACGTTCGCGTGCCACGCGGGCGGCTTCCAGCCCGGCCGGGCCGGCCCCCACCACCACCACCTTGCGCAGCTTGTCGGCCTTGGCAATGTCGTGTGGCATGGTGGCTTCGCGGCTGGTGGCGGCATTCTGGATGCACAGTACGTCCTGGCCGTGATACTGGCGGTCGATGCAGTAGTTGGCGCCCACGCACTGGCGGATCTGGTCTTCCTTGCCATCGCGGATCTTGATCACCAGATGCGGGTCGGCAATATGGGCGCGGGTCATGCCCACCATATCCACCATGCCGCTGGCCAGAATGCGCTCGGCCTGCACCGGGTCGCGAATGCTTTGCGCGTGCATCACCGGCACCTTGGACACCGACTTGATGCCGGCAGCCAGATGCACAAAGGGCTCCGGCGGCAAGGCCATCGGCGGCATGCAGTTGGCCAGGGTGTTGTGGGTGTCGGCCCCGGACCCCACTACCGACAGGTAGTCGATCAGCCCGGTTTCCGACATGGCGGCGGCAATGTCTTTCAACATATCGTGGCTGAGGCCGTCTTCGTGGAATTCATCGCCGCACATGCGCAGGCCAACACAAAAGTCCGGGCCTACTTCCGCCCGCACCGCATTGAGCACTTCCACGCCAAAACGCAGGCGGTTTTCAAAGCTGCCACCCCATTCGTCGGTGCGGAAGTTGGTGCGCGGGCTCCAGAACTGGTCGATCAGGTGCTGGTGGGCAGCTGAAATCTCGATGCCGTCCATGCCGGCGGCCTTTACCCGGCGCGCAGCCTGGGCAAAGTCGGCAATGATGCGGCGGATTTCATGCTGCTCGATCACCTTGGCATTGCCACGGTGTACCGGTTCGCGAATGCCGGACGGGCTGACCAGATGCGGCCAGTGCTCGCCGTAATAACTGGAGCGGCGGCCCATGTGGGTGGCCTGGATCATGATCTTGGCGCCGTGGCGATGCATGGCCTCGGCCAGCCGCGCCAGCGGGTCGATGATGGCGTCGGTGGCCAGGTTCACCGATTTCCACCAGCTTTGCGGGCTGTCGATGGACACCGGGCTGGAACCGCCACAAATGGCCAGGCCCAGGCCGCCCTTGGCCTTTTCTTCGTAATAGCGGATGTAACGGTCGCCGGGCAGGCCGCCCGGCTCGGCATACACCTCGGCATGCGCGGTGCTCACCACGCGGTTGCGCAGCGTGAGCTTGTTAAGGGTAATGGGCGCAAACAGGTGCGGATAGCGCATGGGGCGACTCCCGGCTTACAAGGGATGAACGGTGAAAATGCAGTAGTCGGCCCCCAGGCCGGCACACTGGCTTTCGCGGCTGACGGTGCGGTAGTCATGGCCCAGGTTTTCGCCCACCCAGTCCATGGCACCGGCAAACCAGCCGGCAAACAGGTAGCAGGCCATGTGTTCGCTCTGCGGTGCACCGGCCACGCCCTGCGCCAGCACGAAACAGGAGTTGTCCAGGCGGATGCTGGCATTGCCGGTGGTTTCATCGGCCTCGATAAAGCTGAACTGACCCCAGCCACGCTGCGACAGGCGGGACAGATAGTGTTCGAACACCGCCATGCCGGTCAGTCCGTGGGTTTGCGCCTCGCTGCCGCACCAGAAATGGGCGGAGCGATAACCGGCTTCGTACAGCGAATCGGCATACACCCGGCGGCCCAGTGCCGCCTCGATGGCCAGATGGTTGTTGATGAAGAAATGGCGCGGCACATACAGCATGGGCAGGCCGTTGGTGGTCCAGACGCCGGTGTCGGCATCGACGTCGATGGGAAGTTGAGGTTGCATGCCACTCTCCTGAGCAAGATGGGCGAGTCTGTCCGCCATTGCCTTGCATGGTGCCGGAGGGCATGCAGCGGCGATTCAGCGCTTGCGACAGGTATTTGCCCCATACCGACCAGCCGGTCGCTCCCGGACAAGCCACGACCGTCAGCCTTGGCCGTGGCAAGCGCTATTGCTCTAACAAAGAACAGGAAACCGCCAAACAGCGCCGGACACGGCTTGCCGGCATCCGGACAAAAGCTGAATGTTGCCAAGCAGCTTGCACAGGCCGCGGCACCAGCCCGCTCGGCCATGCCGCCACTTTTACCTTTCCCCTGCAGCAAGCGCCCGCCATGGGCCCGACAACACGCTTGCGCTATGTCATTGCCGCCACCGCGGCCACCATCCCACCACCGGCCCAACCATGCTGCTGGCACTGCATAACGGTGCCGCCACCCTGGCCAGTCTGGCCAGTGCCCTGAGTCTGTATCGCCACAGTTCTGCGCAATAAGCGGGTGACTGGGGCCAACGCCAGCAAATTCGGCCAGTCCAAGCCGGCCAGCAATCCGGGCATATTCAACGGTCATGAACCAGCCCGGCCTTGCCGGCTCCTTGCACCCCTACACCTGGTCCAGCCCATGCATACCATTACCGACGACGGCACCCGCTTGTTCATCAGCCGGATAGGCGACCGTGATTGCCCTCCCCTCATCCTGTCGCACGGCACCTTTTCCAATCAGCGCAGCTGTACCCCGCTGGCCCGCCATCTGGCGGCGCTTGGCTGGCAATGCTGGCTGTTTGACTGGCGCGGCCACGGCAGCAGCGCCATGCCACGCCATCCCTATAATTTTGAAACCATTGCCGGGCAGGACGTGGTCGCCATCCTGCGGGCAGTAGAGGAAGAATGCGCCCCGCAACGGCCATTCTGGTTGGGACATTCCGGCGGAGGGCTGATCGCCAGCCTGTGGCTGGCGCGCCAGGGAGCCGACTGCAGCCGGCTGGCAGGATTGTTATTGCTGGCGGCACAGGCCAGCAGCACCGGCCGGCCCTGGTGGCCGCAATGGCAGATCAGGCTGATGTCCATGCTGCTGCCCTTGCGGCAGCAGATTTCACCGCGCTGGGCCACGGTGGCCAGCGAGGCGGAAAGCAGCCTGCTGTTGCGGCAGTGGTGTCGCTGGAATCTACGCGGTGCAATACGCAGCGCGGATGGTTTCGACTACCTGGCGGCACTGGGCCAGCAAAGCCTGCCGGTACTGGCCCTGGCCGGTGGTGGCGATTGTTTCATCTCGCCGCCTGACGGATGCCGGCACTTGCTGCAAAGCTTTGCCAGCCACGATAAACGCTTTGTGCTGTGCGACCGCGCACATGGCTTTCTGGAAGATTACAGCCACGACCGGCTCTTGCTCTCCAAGAATGCCAAAAACGAAATCTGGCCCTTGCTGGCCAACTGGCTGGAACAGCATGCCGCGCTGTCCCGTGCGCCAGCGCAAGCCGCCGCACGGCAGCACCAGGCCGGCGAACAAGCCACTCGGCCTGGCAGCCGTTTGCTGAGCAATTTCGACAGTGGCTAGCCGGCAGTGGCCGGCCGCCTGCCATCAATACGCGTCAATGCGTCCACTCGTTTACCTTGGCCGGATTGGCCTTGACCCAGCCATCGGCGGCGGCCGCCGGTTTGGCACCGTTTTCCACATCCAGCATCACCTTGCCGATTTCTTCCGGCTTCCAGCGGAATTTCTTCAGGAAGGCCACCACTTCCGGTGCCTTGGTGCTAAGGCCGGGATGGACCACGCTGTCGACATGCTCGGCCTCGCCATAGACTTTCTGCGGATCATCCAGGAAACGCAGCTTCCACTTGGCAAACATCCAGTGCGGAATCCAGCCGGTGACGGCAATGGCCTTCTTGCTGTTGATGGAGCGGGCCAGTTCGGCCGCCATGCCGGTACCGGAGCTGGGCAGCAGGGTGTAGTCCAGCTGGTATTTCTTGATGGCTTCTTCGGTTTTCTTCATCACGCCGGCACCGGCATCGATGCCGACGATACGCCCCTGGAAGGCGGCCTTGTTGGCGTTGAGGTCGGCAATGGAATGGGCGGGCACATAATCAGGCACGATCAGGCCGATCCTGGCGCCCGGATAGTTGACGGCAACGTCCACCACCTTGTCCTTGAACTGGCTGTAATACGCCTCGTGGGTGGTGGGCAGCCAGGCCGACAGCGTGGCATCCAGGTCGCCACGCGCCACGCCCTGCCACATGATGCCGGCGGCTACCGGCACCATTTCCACCGGATAACCCAGCTTGTTGCGAATGATGTTGGCCGCCACATTGGTGGTGGCCACACTATCCGACCAGCCTTCCACATAGCCGATCTTGATGGTGGGCTTGTCAGCCGCCTGGCTACAGAATGGCAGGGCCAGACCAGCCAGCAACAGGGCAAGAAAGTGTCGTTTCAGCATTACGTTCTCCACAGATAGACAGGTTGAATCAAGGATGAACTGCACAGGGCTGCCACATATCGCAGGCACCTGTTGTTGCGACTGCATGCCCGCTGCCTTGCGGCGCAGGGTTCTTGTGATGGCTTGCTGATACCGGGCGGCCAGGGAGGGCCGTGGGGCGAAAAAAAGCGGGGCCTTGCGACCCCGCTCAAACACTAACGCCCCCAGACATCTGCAAAGACACGAAGCCAGTTTTCACCCAGCACCTTGCGGATCTTGCTCTCGGACCAGCCGGCCTTTTCCATGGCAGCGGTCAGATTGGGTGTTTCGCCAATGGTGCGGATGCCTTCCGGATTCAGGATGGTGCCAAAGTTGGTCAGGCGGCGATGACGGCCCTTGTCGTGGGTGATCCAGTCAAAGAAGCCCTTGTCATAGCCCTGGGTGAAGTCGGTGCCGTAGCCCACGCAGTCCTCACCCACCAGGTTGATGATGTAGTCCATGGCTTCGACATAGTCGTCCACCGTGGCTTCGATACCGCGCTTGAGGAAGGGCGGGAACATGGTGACACCGATGAAGCCGCCATGGTCGGCGATGAAGCGCAGTTCTTCATCGCTCTTGTTACGCGGGTGTTCCTTCAGGCCGGACGGCAGGCAGTGCGAGTAGCACACCGGCTTTTTGGATTCCAGAATGGCCTCGCGCGAGGTGTTGCCGCCCACATGCGACAGATCCACCATGATGCCCACGCGGTTCATCTCGTTGATCACTTCGCGGCCAAAGCCGGACAGGCCGCCATCGCGCTCGTAGCAGCCGGTGCCCACCAGGTTTTGCGTGTTGTAGCACAGCTGCACCACGCGCACGCCCATGTCGGCAAAGGCTTCGATATAACCCAGATTGTCTTCAAAGGCGTGGGCGTTCTGGAAACCCAGGATGATGCCGGTCTTGCCCTCGGCCTTGGCGCGGCGCACGTCTTCCGTGGTCCGCACCAGGGTGAGGATGTCGCTGTAGTCGCGAATCTGCTTTTTCATCTCCGCGATATTGGCCACGGTGTCCTGAAAGCCTTCCCACACCGACACGGTACAGTTGGCCGCCGACAGGCCGCCACGGCGCATGTCGTCGAATACCTCGCGGCTCCATTTGGCAATGATCAGCCCGTCAATCACCAGCGCGTCCTGATGTAGCGTCGTCATACACGTACTCCCCAACAGCAATGGTTGAAACAGCGGCCGCGGCGGACTGCCCGGCGCGCCGCCGGTAAAAGAATGTGCAGCAGCCATCCATCGGGATGACTGCTGCGAGGGGTCAAGCCAGAATCAGACTAGGCCTGGGCGCAGCCAGCTGGGCAAACAGCGGATGGTCACTACGCGCTTCCAGCTGGCACACGGCAAAGCCGTAGGGCTGGGCAGCACGGCGCAAGAGACGCCACACATAGTCGGCAAAGCTGCGGCGGAACAGCACGAACACGCCGTCGGTATCCAGGCGGATCACCTGCACCGTCGCCTTGCCCAGCACGGTGCTCACCATGTGGCCCAGCGGGATGGATTCGAAGTCGTACACCCCCAGATGACGCAGCACGGTGATGTGTTCGGCCCCACCCAGCCAGGCCAGGGTCAGGCCGCCGCTGGAATCCACCGTCTGGGCAAACAGCTGTTGCGCGGCAAAACCGGCATCCAGCTGCGCCGTCCAGTCAGCCAGACGCTGGCGATGGCTCACCAGCAGCCATTCATCCGGCGAGGTCCACATCAGCACGCCTTGCGGGCCGTGGCTGACTGCCCCGGCTTTCAGCGGCAGGGCGAGGCCGGTGACCTGCTCCACCAGCTGGGCAAAACCGGCTTCAGCGGTATCCCCACGAAGCACGGCATAGCCCAGATGCGGCAGCTCGTTACACCAGATGCGGCCATCGGCACGGCGCGGTTGCGCCTCGGCATCCAGCTTGAAGTGTTGGAGCGGCGACTCCATGAATGGTTGGAAACCTTGCTTAGGCATGTTGACGCACCCCTTCCTTGTCCACGAACACTGACGGCACCACCTGCGCCGGCACACTCTTGCCATGCGCCCAGACGAACACCGTGTCGCCCTCACGCTTGCTGCCATCCTTCAGCACGGCCATGGCAATGGAGCGGCCAAGGAAGGCACTGTGATAACTGGAGGTGACATGGCCCTGCATGGCAGCCGGCACCGTGTCATCGGTATTGCTGAGAATCTGCGCGCCTTCGGCCAGCACCACTTTCGGGTCCAGCGGCAGCAGGCCCACCAGCTGTTTGCGGCCTTCACCTGCGGTGTGCGAGCGCAGCAGCGAACGCTTGCCGAGGAAGCTGAACGGCTTCTTCATGCCCACTGCCCAGCTCATGGCCAGATCGTTCGGGCTCATTGAGCCGTCAGTGTCCTGACCGACGATGATGAATCCCTTCTCGGCCCGCAATACGTGCATGGTTTCGGTGCCGTAGGGGGTGATGTCGAACTCGGCACCCGCCTTCATCACTTCTTCCCACATGTAGCGGCCATAGTTGGCATCCACATTGATTTCGTAGGCCAGTTCACCGGAGAAGCTGATGCGGAACACCCGCGCCGGCAGCCCGGCCACGGTCCCGCTGCGGCCATCCATGAACTTGAAGGCGTCCTTGTCGAAGTCGATGTCGGTACACAGCTTTTGCAGCACCTTGCGGCTGTTCGGCCCCACCACGGCCACGGTGGCCCAGTGGTCGGTGGTGGTGGTGAAGCGTACTTTCAGCTCCGGCCATTCGGTCTGGTGCCAGCGTTCCAGCCAGCTATACACACGGGCAGCACCGCCGGTGGTGGTGGTCATGTGGAAGTGGTCGTCTGCCAGGCAGGCGGTCACACCGTCGTCCATCACCATGCCGTTTTCGTCCAGCATCAGGCCGTAGCGGCATTTGCCGGGGTCCAGCTTGCTCCAGGCATTGCTGTAGATGCGGTTGAGGAATTCACGCGCATCCGGGCCCTTGACGTCGATCTTGCCCAAGGTGGAGGCATCCATCACCCCCACACTGTTACGGGTGGCCAGGCATTCGCGGTTGACCGCAGCGTGCAGGTCTTCACCCGGCTTGGGGAAGTACCAGGGGCGCAGCCACTGGCCCACCACTTCGTACTCGGCCTTGCGCGCATCATGGCTGGCATGCATGGCGGTGTAGCGGCGGGCATCGAAGGTTTCACCCACGTGCGGGCCAGCTAGCGCACCAAAAGTCACCGGGGTGTAGGACGGCCGGTAGGTGGTGGTGCCCACCTCGGCAATGGGTTTGCCCAGCGCTTCGGCGGCGATGGCAAAGCCGTTGATATTGGACAGCTTGCCCTGATCCGTACCAAAGCCCAGCGCGGTGTAGCGCTTGACGTGTTCGATGGAGCGGTAGTTTTCGCGAATGGCCGTGTGGATGTCGGCGGCGGCCACATCGTTCTGGTAGTCGACAAAAGCCTTGGCCCCGTGGCCTTCCGGCTTGCCGTCCGGCAGACGGAAGATGGCACGCGGCGCGGCCACTTCTTCGCTGGCCACCGTCGGCGCCTTGCCGCTGCTGCCACGGCCATGGCCCAGCAACAGGGCGGCCACCGCAGCGTGGGTCTGGCTCAGCGCGTCGGACAATTCCCAGCGGCCGGTGATGGCACCGACGCAGGCAATGTTTTCGCGGCCTTCATCCGGGCAAACAAAGGACAGCTGCTGCTGATTCCACACCGGACGGCCACCATTGTGGCAGAACAGATGCACGGTGGAAGTCAGGCCGCCGGAGGACAGCACGGTATCCACGCTCAGGCGCGGGCCGGAACCAATCACCTGATTGTTGCGGCCATCCAGCTTCACCAGCTGCGCACCAGTCACGCTCTTGTCGCCCAGCACCTTGGCAATGCCGTGGCCCAACAGCAATTCGGCACCGGCATTTTTCAGGGCTTGCTGACGCCATGCCGCCGCCCCGCCCTGCCGGGCATCAGCCAGCGTCACCTTGACGCCGGACAGCGCCAGGTCCAGCGCGGCTTCGTAAGCGGCATCGTTCTGGGTTTGCACCAGCACTTCGCGGCCCACCGCCACGCCGTAGCGGTTGAGGTAGCTGTGACCGGCGGCGGCAGTCATTACGCCCGGTACGTCGTTGTAACCGAACACCAGCGGGCGTTCGATGGCACCGCTGGCCAGAATCACCTGATGAGCGCGAATCTTGTGCAGACGCTGGCGCGGCAGCGCGGCATTGCGCTCGGTCAGCGGCAGGTGGTCTTGCAGCAGCTCCACCGCCTGTACCAGGTTGAGGTCGTGCAGGGCAAAGGCGGTAGTACGCGGCAGCACGCTGACATTGGGCAGGCTGGCCAGTTCGGCCAGGCGCTGGTTTACCCAGTCCATGCCGGACAGGCCGTCGATGCGGCTGCGGCGTTCGGTCAGCAGCCAGCCGCCCATTTCCGCCTGCTCGTCCACCAGCAGGGTTTTGAGCCCGGCACGGCCGGCCAGCGTGGCGGCCCACAGGCCGGCAGCGCCGCCGCCCACCACCAGCACATCGATATGGTGATGCAGGTGGTCGTAGCTTTCCGGGTCGGCTTCGGTCGGCGCACGGCCATAACCAGCGGCCTTGCGGATGAATTTTTCATAGAAGGGCCAGGCTTTCACCGGCTCCATGAAGGTCTTGTAGTAGAAGCCCGGCGGCATGAAGCGGCCAAACTTGCCCAGCAGGCCCTTGAGGTCGAAGTCCAGCGAGGGGTAGCCGGTGGTGCTGCCGGCCAGCAGGCCCTGATACAGCTCCACTTGCGTGGCCTTGAGGTCGGGCACGGTATGCGCGCCGGTTTCCAGCTGGATCAGCGCATTGGGTTCTTCGGCACCAAAGCCGACAATGCCGCGCGGCCGGCCATACTTGAAACTGCGGCCGATCAGACGCACGCCGTTGGCCAGCAGGGCCGAGGCCAGGGTGTCGCCGGAAAAGGCTTTGTACTGCACATTGTCGAAGACAAAGCTCAGCGGCTTCTGGCGATTGATGCGCTCGCCGGGGCGATGGATGCGATAGCCGCTCATGCTTGTTCCTCCTCATACAATGCCTTGCCGTCGGCCAGCGTCCAGCTGCCGGCAATTTCATAGCTGACGGTGTGGCGCTTGACCGCAAACACCTTGCGACAGCCGGCCACGTGCTGCCATTGCTCCCAGTGCCAGCCACGCGGGTTCTTGCGGTGGAACACGTAGTCGCCCCAGGTGGCGTCGTCCACTTCTTCCGGTACCGCCGGGCGGGCGATATAGGCTTCGCCGGCGTAGCTGAATTCTTCTTCTTCCCTTGCCTCTTGGCAGTACGGGCAGGTAATCACCAACATAAGCCTCTCCCTAGTGAGCCACGGCCGCTGCGCCGTGCTCGTCGATCAGATGTCCGGTGGCAAAACGGTCCAGCGAGAACGCGCGGTTCAGCGGGTGCGGATCGTCATGGGCGATGGTGTGGGCAAACACATTGCCCGAGCCCGGCGTGGCCTTGAAGCCGCCGGTACCCCAGCCACAGTTGAAATACAGGCCCTTGATGCGGGTTTTGCTGATGATGGGGCAGGCGTCCGGCGACACATCCACAATGCCGCCCCACTGGCGGTTCATGCGCACGCGGGAGAAGGACGGGAACATCTCGATGATGGCGGCGGCGGTGTGTTCGATCACATGCGGGCTGCCGCGCTGCCCGTAGCCCAGATAGCTGTCGATACCGGCACCGATCACCAGCTCGCCCTTGTCGGACTGGCTGACATAGCCGTGCACTGCGTTGGACATCACCACGGTGTCGATACAGGGCTTCATGGATTCGGACACAAAGGCCTGCAAGGGGTGGCTTTCCAGTGGCAGGCGCAGCCCGGCCATCTTGGCCAGTACCGAAGAATTACCCGCCGCCACACAGCCCACACGGTCGGCCATGATGTCGCCACGGCTGGTATTCACGCCCTTGATGCGGCCGCCTTCGATGATCAGGCCAGTCACTTCGCACTGCTCGATGATGTCCACGCCCAGTTCGGACGCGCCACGGGCAAAGCCCCAGGCCACCGCATCGTGCCGTGCCACGCCGCCACGCGGCTGGAAGCTGGCGCCCATGATGGGGTAGCGGGTGCGGTGGCTGATGTCGATCAGCGGCACCATGTCCTTGATTTCCTGCGGGGTCATCACCACCGCGTCCACGCCATTGAGCAGGTTGGCATTGGCGCGGCGTTCGATGTCGCGCATGTCCTGCAGGGTGTGGCCCACGTTCATCACGCCGCGCTGGCTGAACATCACGTTGAAGTTGAGGTCCTGCGACAGGCCCTCCCACAACTTCAGGCCGTGTTCGTACAAGTGCGCCGCCTCATCCCACAGATAATTGGAACGGATGATGGTGGTGTTACGTGCGGTATTGCCGCCGCCCAGATAGCCCTTCTCCAGCACGGCCACATTCTTGATGCCATGTTCCTTGGCCAGGTAGTAGGCCGTGGCCAGGCCGTGGCCGCCACCGCCGACGATGATCACGTCGTACTGTTTCTTCGGCTGCGGGCTTTTCCAGGCCGGCTGCCAGCTTTCATGATGCTTGAGCCCGTTCTTGATCAGGCTCCACAGGGAGTATCGGTTTGCCATCTGCGGCTCCAGCGGGGTGGATGTATTCGGACAAGGCCCATTCTCCCGGCCTGGCCCCTGCCCCGTTTGGCTGAAAAGGACAAGCACTTGCCCACAGCCGACACCGCGCGACATGTCTGAAATCGACGCAAATCCGGCGTTTGCAAGCCAGCACCGCGACCAGACAGGCCTTAGGGTTAGCGCACACACCGCAGGCAACACGCCTGTACTACAAGGGAAGACCAGCCATGATTGCCACCACCCCGTCTTATGTCTTGAGCTTTACCTGCCACAGCGCCTCCGGCCAGGTTGCCCGCTTCTCTGCCCTGCTGGAGTCGCAGGGCTGTTATATCGACGAGCTGGCGGTATTCGACGACCCCAGCAGCCAGCGCTTTTTCGTGCGCTGCGTCTTCCACCCGCAAGCGGAAAGTTTCGACCAGTCACGGCTGGCGGCCGGCATGGCCGAGATGAACCAGCACTATCAGGATTTGCGCTGGCAGCTGCACGACCGCCGCGAGCGGGCGCGGGTACTGATCATGGTGTCCAAGCTGGACCACTGCCTGAACGACCTGCTGTACCGGCAGAAAATGGGCGATCTGGAGATGACCGTGACCGCCATTGTTTCCAATCACCGCGACCTGGCCCCGATTGCCGAAGCCTACGGCCTGCCCTTCCATCACCTGCCGGTCAGCCCGGCCAACAAGGCCGAGCAGGAAGCCGCCGTGCTGGCACTGATCAAGGAAACCGGCTCCGAGCTGGTGATCCTGGCGCGCTACATGCAGGTGCTATCCAGCGCCACCAGCGCCTTGCTGGCCGGCCGCGCCATCAACATCCACCACTCCTTCCTGCCCGGCTTCAAGGGTGCCCGCCCCTACTGGCAGGCGCATGAGCGCGGGGTCAAGCTGATCGGCGCCACGGCGCATTACATCACCGACGACCTGGACGAAGGCCCGATCATCGAACAGGTGGTGGACCGGGTAGACCACGCCTGCACCCCGGAAGACCTGCAGGCCACCGGCCGCGACATGGAATGCCAGGCGCTGGCCCGCGCCGTGCGCTACCACCTGGAACGCCGGGTGTTCCTCAATGACAACCGCACGGTGGTGCTGCGCTAGAAGTGCTGCGGGTGCGGCTTGCAACAGCCAGGACCCGGACACCAGCAGCCGGCTCCCGGCCCGATGCGACAAGGCGCTGCGCCGCAGCGGCTGCACCAGTCATGACATCGTGTTAAATTGGGCGTTTCGGCGCGCAGCATCGCTGGCGACAGCGGCGATGCTGCGCGCCTTCATCTTGCTCAAGCGGACCTGTATGGCAGCCATTTGGAAAACATATGCCCGGCTCACCCTGCTCGCTGCAGCCCTGTACACGGGTGGCATGGCCCATGCGGCAACACCGCTCAGCCCGCCACTGGCCATCACGGTAAGGTTTGATTTCTATCCCGCCGACAGTACCCGCATTCACCAGCTGGAACAGCGGCTGCAACGGGCGCTACAGCATGCCCGGGTAGGCGAACTCGGCGAAAGCGAATTTCATCTGGATGGCAACGAAGGCTTTTTCTACCTGTTCGGCCCCGACCCTCAACGGCTGTTTGCCGTAGCCGGCCCCATCCTGCAATCATCCGCCCTGATGCAGCATGCCGAAGTGGAAGAGCGCGATGGCCAGCACAGGAAAACCTTCTTGCTGCAGCCGGAGGCATCGCGATGAGGGTGCCCACGACAGGGAATAACAGCATGATTCACCACCGCCCCCGGCGGCAGGACATGCCAATGCAGACCTGCCAGCCACAACGCCAGGAGTGGTAAACCATGCCGACAAAAATCAGCCTGCTTGCTTTATCCGCCATGCTGCTCTTGCTGAGCGCAGCGGCATACGCCGACATCAGTAACGGGAAAAACCTTTACCAGAGCCGCTGTGCCATCTGCCATGGCGCGCAGGCCAATGGCCGCGGGCCATTGGCGGCCAAAAGCAGCCCACCCACCCCGGACCTGACCACGGCAGCTTTCAAAAAACGCCTCACGGACTATCCCGGTGTGATTGTTTCATCCATCATCCTGCGCCCCAATGGCGATCTGATCCCGAAAACCCTCAGGGACAATGGCATCAAGCTGGCACCCCATCACTGGACGGTGCAGGACTTGCGTGATGTCAATGACTACATGCGCAGCATCATCGGCAAGTGACCAGACAGGCTTGCCGATCTGCCAGCGGCAGATAATCCAGCACCATGCCTGATGGAGAAGACCATGCATACACTGACCGGAGCCTGCCATTGCGGCAACATCCACATTGCCATTGCGTTGACACAGTCGCCTGACCGCTATGCACCCAGGGCATGTGATTGCGATTTTTGTCGCAAGCATGGCGCATCCTATCTCTCCGACCCGCATGGCAGCATGCAGCTGGAGGTGCGCGATGCAGACTTCATGGTGAAATACCGGCACGGCAGCCAGCTGGCAGACTTCCTGCTGTGTAGCCGCTGCGGAGTGTTGATTGGCGTGTTGTATCAGGACGGCAACCGCCGGTATGGCACGGTGAATTGTGCAGCACTGCAACAGACCGCAGCGCTGGGCATACCGGTATCCGTGTCGCCCAGGCTATTGGCAGGCAGCGAGAAAACCGCCCGCTGGAGCGCGCTGTGGTTTCCGGACGTCCGGATCTGCGCCTCAGCCGCCTGAATCAGGCGAGATTAACTTGGCGGAATGAACCAGGTGTATCCAGCCATCAGGGCAGCGCATCCATCCACCACCGTGGCACAGGCCGACCGGCCTGCAGGTTGACACCCCGGCGCCGAACTGCCAACCTTCCCAGCCCCATTGATTAGCCATTGCCCACCATGAAAATCACCCAAGACAGCGCCGTCACCCTGCGCATGAAAGTGACCGACCGCCAAGGCCAGGTTTACGACGATGGCAAGCACCCCGTCTCCTACCTGCATGGCGATTACGACAATCTGTTCGCCAAGCTGGAAGCCGCACTGGAAGGCCAGGAAGCCGGCTTTCAGACCACGCTGGAACTGGCCAGTGAGGACTGCTTTGGCGAACGCGACGAAGCCCTGGTCACCACCATGCCCAAGGCCGAGTTCCCGCCCGGCATCAAGGTAGGCGGCCAGATCCAGCGCCTTGGCCCGGATGGCCAGCCGCGCTACTACTTTGTCACCAAAATCAAGGGCCCCACCGTCTTGCTGGACGGCAACCACCCGCTGTGCGGCAAGACCCTGCGCTTTGCCATCACCGTGCTGAATGTGCGGGCAGCCACCGCCGAGGAAATTGCCCACCAGCATGTCCATGGCGAGCACGGCCATCAGCACTGATCCTCCCCTTGTCTGACTGTCAAAGCCCTCCCGTTGCGGAGGGCTTTGTTTATGCAGCGCCGTGACAGACAGGATAGTGCGTAGACTGAACTCAATGCCGCATAGCCGGCCACCACGCGGCAATCCGTCGATTTCCCACCGCACCGACACTCCCCGCCTTGCCATCCACCGCCCCGCAGCGGCATGCAAATCATCAGCCGCAGGCAGGGATTACCATCCGGCCCTATCCATCAACAGCAGCATCAAAGGAAAGGACAACGCCCCCGCCGCGCGGACCTTTGCTGCGCCGGTATGGACGGCAGAGATAGCGGGCAGGTGTGTGCGGACAGGGGCGGCCCGTCTGCGTCGGCTTGCGCTGAGGGGAATGGTTTTCGTTGGGTGATGCTTGCGGTCGTGAAAAGTGATGAGGTGGGGGCCGGACTCAGGCCAAGCAATTATGTCAATGTGTTAGCATGACTGCTATCGGCCAGGAGCCCCCATTCCCGAGATATGAGGCCAAGGTCTCAAGCTCGGCCGAAGTTCCCCCTCAATAAGGGAGTACGTAACGGCTGGTTTGCACCAAATTCCGGACACACTCCCTACTTGTATCTTAGTATTCTCAATTTAGAGAATTTATGTTAACTGAGTTTTTTGAATTTCTTTTTCGCAACATCCATAGATTCCCCATTGATAAAATAAGACACAGCGGCCGCACCAATGCCTTTAGTCGTAGCCCCCGCCACCGCAGCAGAAATACCTTCACCAAGGACAGGGAAAAGTATTTTTGCAAGCTGCCTAGCCGTGGTAGCAACACCTACCAACAAACCAAGCGAAACAAAAAACTCTTTAAGATCCAGCTCCGAAAGTTTTTTTCCTCCGAGATAGCCAATTGTAGAAACCATTAGCGCTTGCAATGCAGTAAGAGGAACGATGTCAGCAACCGGCATAGGAAGAGCCGCTATAGCTGCAGCAGCTAGAGAAAATATATTTATAATTTTATTAGCAACCTCTTCCCTCAACTGCTTATATTTTAAACTGGCAGACGCTTCAAGCATGGCTTCGGTTGGAACGATTCTGCTAATCTCGATGGCAAGCACACCCATATTGAAGCGCAAATCACATTCTTCATCAAAATACGATGCCACAGGGATTGTTTTTTCAAATATAATTGATTTTCTGTTCAAATGATCCATCATTTTTTCTGTCAAAGCAGAAATTTTTTCTCGCTTTGTTAATGCATAAGGAGGCTCAATGTCTTTTGGTGATGGGAGTGCATCAACCTGATTTAGTACTACCAGCATTTTTGAAGCCTCACCATTCACCACGGTACATTCCATGATTTTTCTCAAATCATCAAGAGTTGCATCAATTTCTGAGTCAACTTCTGATGCCTTGTGAATAAAAATGACAATATCAGGACGTTTTTCAATAAATTGATCCTGAAGCATTTTCAGACGCTCTATTTTGAATTGCTCAGCGCCAAGCCCCGGGGTATCCATCCAATCAATTGTGCCACCATTTTGCAACTTATACTCTTGCCAGAGGCATTCTTTTGTAGTATCCAACTCACCTTCTAAAAGAATTTTTTCATCAACAAGGGCATTAAACAGAGAGCTTTTCCCTGCGCCACGTCGACCAACAACTGCCAATCGCGGTGCACGCTTTTCAATAAGAATCTGCTTTAACTCTTGCAGATTTTTGGCTAATTCCTTGAACGTATCACTGTTTTTTGCGACGTCAGGAATCTTGCCAATTACTTTGAAAATTTCTTCTAACATTTCAGCATTATTCATTTTTCACCCTTCAAGTTTTTCTTAAAAAGAAACATAATTTTACTTTAAAAACATTAATGCACAACAACACAAATCAATCTCACTTAGATCTCCACTAGAAGTAAATGGTAAAATCACGGAGACAACACATCATTTATTACTCAACTGAAAAGAAAAGTGGCATATTTACATGCTAAAAAGTAACACATTAAGGCTCTTTAGCTCTATCATTGTTTTTAAATACTAAGAATAATGCAGCTAGTGCTGAAGCAACTCCTACAAAAAAACTTAGTTCAAAATTACCTGTTGTCAGGACCAATAAAGTAAAACCTGCAACAAATGCCACAATACAAACCCACTTCAACACCAACCAGGCAATCACTGCGGCAACAATGCTGAATCCGATAATCAGCAACACTATCAGCAAAAATAAAATCAGTATCAATTTCATGGCTGCTCCCGGGTCTTGTAGCAAGGGGGATCAGATCAACCTGGCCAGGATGACGGGTACCGGGTATTCCTTCCCGACCAGATAGTTGCTCATCAGACGCTCCAACCATATCCGGGAGCACTGCACCCCTTCTGCCTTGAACTGATAGCCCTGTTCATTCTTCACCAATGCGTAAGGCGCAATGGTCAGGTCTACCTGCTCGCTTTCTCCATGAGGCCTAAAGCTCACGACACAGCTGGCCGCCCGGCTATCCAGCTTTACCGATTTCACTTCCACGTACTGTTCAAACTGACTTTGCATCCAGTGCATCAGTGCCTTGCTGGTTGCGATATCCACAAGTTGTTTCATCGTATCTTATCCCTAAAGGTTAATTATTTGTCGTACAACATAGTCATTGAATGACCCAAAGATTACTCTGCGGATAATAACCCGTCAAGTGGGTTATTGATTGTTTTTTGGCTAGCAACCCTGTAAGATCATTTCAAGGCAATAACAGGAGTACCCCGTGAAAAAGATTACCTACTCATCTGTAGTTGGTGCCGTGATTGCGGAAGAAAGGGAGCTGCGCGAGGTGAGCCAGCAAGTGGCTGCCAACGTGGCGGGCATGACGCAATCCACGTGGGCCAGGCTGGAGCTAGGCCGCGCCTGCACACTGGAAAATATCCTCAAGGCGTCCAAAGCCTTCCGCTTTGAGCCCTGGCAGTTATTCAAAGTGGTGGATGACCGGGTAAAAAGTCTGACGTTACAAGGCTATGAAGTTGTGCTGGATACACCATCAGAAGAGGAGATCAAGAAGGATGCCGAAAGTTGGATTACAGCACGCAACCTGATCACTAATACCTCGCTGCTTGGCCTTGGGGCTGTAGCTGGTGCGGCTGTCATGGGCGTTATGCCGTATATAGAGCGGTTGTTCAATGACAAGAACAAACCATAGCCCGATGGTGGTTAACTAACTGAATGAATATCTAGCCCAGGAGACTGCACAACCGTTGAGATAATGATGACTAATTCAAGATTTGAACACTCCCAGTCCGATGAATTTCCAGGGACCTTCCTTGGAGTTGATGAGCTCTCAGCTGACCTAGACGTGGTCACCTTGATCGACGAGTTTAAGAAAAGGGTGGCAACACGAGTCAGATTTTTGCGCTAAAAATGACCCCAAATGGCTGGTATGTAGCATTGAGCTGAAGCTAAGGATTGACGAGAAGGAAGACCGGCTTGGCCGATCTCCGGTAATTCTGTGGACACATCTGAGATGGCTGCTCAGGGTCGAAAGCAGAAGTCCATCCTTCATATTTTGGCTTTGGCATACGAAGTCACCCATCTCTCCCGGCCTTTCCTACCGCACCAACGTGCCCACGGGCCCCGTCAAGCATGCCGACGGGTGGCCGGGGCGAGGTCTTAAGCGCCTGCCCTGTCTGAGCGATTTGACGTTAGCAAATCGCGAGTTCAGGCGCGCCTCGCCGCGGTCAGGTCCCGGCGGGCAGCCGCAGGCCATGCTTGTGGGGTGGCCTTGGAGGTGAAGGAGGGCTTGGCCACACAAGCCCTCTTTCCCGTCCGCCGCGCGGAAGCGGCAAGACAAAAAATCATCCGCGTGAGCGGATGCAAAGCCTGTTTTCAACAACATAAAACCAAGACAAAAACCAACAACAAAAGCAAATCACCGCTCTCGTCCCCTGGCGATATTTACGTCGCAAGCAAACCCGTCTCCCGGTCCGCCGCGCGGAAGCGGCCCTTAAACCATCCTCCGCAGCAGCCGCTGCCAGCCCCTTACCTGCACCTCTTGCCAGTGTTTCCCGCCCCCTCTACCCTTGCTGTCCCCGGTGCTGCTGATTAGCCTTGTCCCGTTGCGTTTACAAACGCAGCCAGGTTTGGCGACCTGATAAGAATTACCGGGAAAGCCGTGTCAAAGCGGCTTTTTCTGCTTGCGTCTGCCCCCTCCAATGGCAGGCCAGGCGGGGAGACCTATACGGTCTGCCGGTTCTGTGGTGATTCTTCCGGTTCGCCAACCCCGCTTTGGCCTGCCACCCGCGTTTGCATGCGTGCGTGGCAGCCTTCATTGTTCAACGGAGGGCAGCACCATGACGCATCCCGACCCCAACATCCCCCAGGCCCCACCCCTGACGCTGTACTACCAAGGCAAACCCCTGCGGGTGCTGCAACACCACGGCCACTGCTGCCTGCTGGCCGACGACATCCTCGCCCTCTCCCCACCCCGGCTAGGCCAATTCCTGCAACAGCAACTGGCCGAATCCCCCAGCTGCGCCCTCACCCTGTCGCAACACGACAGCCCGCAATGCGGCTGGCCAGCCCCCGCCCTGCAACGCGCACTGCGCCTCAGCAAGCGCCCCGCCGCCCGCCAGCTGCGCCTATGGCTGGAACGGCAAGTGCTACCCGCCCTGCAACAACGGCCACCGGATGCCCCACGCTGGGAACAGGCGCTGGCCATGGCCGCCGAGGCCGGGCAGCAAATCAGCCATGCGGTGCTGCAAGCAGTACTGCAGCAGGGGGCTGGCTGGCAATACAGCCACTGGCTGCTGACCCTCAACTACACCGCCAGCCACCCGCGCCGCCATGCACATGGCCGTGTGGTGGCGCTCGACAGCCAGGCCACGCCGCTGGAGGCACTGGCACAGCGTATTGCCGGACCGGACGGCCTGGCCTGCAATAACGCCGAGCTGCTGCGACTGGCCAGCGCCTGCTACCAGCAATTGGCAAAACGCATGGAAAAGCAGGCGTGGCGGGTGGAGGCGGCACCAGCCGGGCAAGCCAAGATCACCTGAGACTGTCACCACGCGATGCCAGGCCATCAGGCAATGGCTGCGGCAGCATCCGCCGGGTCGGGCCGCCGCCGCGCCACGCGCTGCCTGGCTGCGCATTGACCGCGCTCGCCCTATCCATCCATCATCGATGCCACCTGTGCACAGGCGGCTGCATGTCGCCACAATCCGCCCCCGTGTCGGCTTTTGACACGCAAGCTTCCCTGCCTGATGGCTAAATCAGTGCCATCATCGGCAATCGCCTACCCAGAACACTAAGGAAGACAACGTGCAAGATGGCATCCTGAAAAGCTATATCGGCGGTCGTTATATCGATAATCCGGCCCTGCCGCTGGCCGACAACTTCAACCCGGCCAATGGCGAACTGCTATGCAAGGTGCAGCAGGCTGGTGCGGCCGAGGCCGAGCAGGCCATTCAGAGCGCCGAAGCCGGTTTTGCCGTGTGGAGCGAAATGACCGGGGCCGAGCGTGGCCGCATCATGAACAAGGCGGTGGGCATTCTGCGGGCGCGCAATCGCGAGCTGGCCGAGCTGGAAGTGCGCGACAACGGCAAGCCGATTCAGGAAGCCGAGGCGGTGGATGTGCTGTCCGGTGCCGATTGCATCGAATACTTTGCCGGCATGGCCGCTGGTATTCACGGCGAGCATTTCCCGCTCAAGGGTGCGTTTGCCTATACCCGGCGCGAGCCCTTGGGCGTGTGCCTGGGCATTGGCGCGTGGAACTACCCCATCCAGATTGCCTGCTGGAAATCCGCCCCGGCGCTGGCCTGTGGCAATGCCATGATTTACAAGCCCTCCGGCATGACGCCGATGAGCGCGGCCCTGCTGGCGGAAATCTACAGCGAAGCAGGCGTGCCGGATGGGGTGTTCAACGTGATCCAGGGCAGCTCGTCCGTGGCACGGCAGTTGATTGCCGACGAGCGCGTGGCCAAGGTGTCGATCACCGGTTCGGTGGACACCGGCAAGGCCATCATGAAAGACGCCGCCGGCACGCTCAAGCGCGTCACCATGGAGCTGGGCGGCAAGTCGCCGCTGATCATCTTTGACGATGCCGACCTCGAACAGGCGGTGTCCGCCGCCATGCTGGCCAACTTCTACACCCAGGGCGAAATCTGCACCAACGGCACCCGCGTGTTTGTGGCGCGCAGCATTCACGCCGCCTTCATGCAGCGTCTGAAGGAGCGCACCGCACTGTTGAAGATTGGCGACCCGATGCACCCGGACACCCAGGTGGGCGCGCAGGTATCGCCCAGCCATGCGCAAAGCGTGCTCAAGTACATCGACATCGGCCAGAGCGAAGGCGCGGTACTGGCGGCCGGTGGCCAGCGCGTGATCGTGCCCGGTTGCGAAGCAGGCTGGTTCATCGCCCCCACCATTTTCGACCAGTGCCGCGACGACATGCGCATTGTCAGCGAGGAAATCTTTGGCCCGGTGATGTCGGTGCTGGTATTCGACGACGAGGCCGAAGTGATCCAGCGCGCCAATGCCAGCCGGCTGGGGCTGGCGGCGGGGGTGTTCACCCGCGACCTGGCACGCGCCCACCGCGTGGTGGCCAAGCTGCAAGCCGGGGTGTGCTGGATCAACAACTACAACATCACGCCGATTGAAATGCCGTTTGGTGGCTATAAGGAATCCGGCCTGGGCTATGAAAACAGCCTCACTGCCATCGACTGCTACACCCAGCGCAAGAGCGTGTATGTGGAGCTGACCGGGGTGGCCAGTCCTTACGCCTGAGTGCTGCCAGCAGAACGCCTGTTGCAGCGTTGCGCCGCCTTGCCGTACTGCTTGTACTGCCTGCGTCGGCGCGCCTTGCACCAGGGGCTCTGCCTTATTTTGTCTGCCGCCCCCATGGCTCACCCTGTTCTCCACACGACAAGGGCAGACCGCACGGCCTGCCCTTGTCTGGCCTGAACCATCCGTCGCAAGGAGTACCCATGTCGCAACAGTTCGATTACATCATCGTCGGGGCCGGTTCCGCCGGTTGTGTGCTGGCTGCCCGCCTCACCGAAGATGCCGATGTCAGCGTGCTGCTGCTGGAAGCCGGTGGCCCGGACTGGCGGCTGGACTGGCGCACCCAGATGCCGGCGGCGCTGGCCTACCCGCTGCAAGGCACCACCTATAACTGGGCCTATACCACGCTGCCGGAACCCCACATGGGCAACCGCATCATGACCCAGGGCCGGGGCATGGGGCTGGGTGGTTCGTCCTTGATCAACGGCATGGTGTATATCCGCGGCAATGCGCTGGACTTTGACGGCTGGGCGGAAAACAGCGGGCTGGAAAACTGGAGTTATCTGGACTGCCTGCCCTATTTCCGCAAGGCGGAAAGCTACGACAAGGGCGCCAATGACTTCCACGGCGGCGACGGCCCGCTGCATGTCACCACCCCACGGCCAGACAACAACCCGCTCTACCATGCCTTTATCGCTGCCGGCGAGCAGGCCGGTTACCCGCGCACCGACGACCTCAATGGCTACCGCCAGGAAGGCTTCGGGCCGATGGACCGCACCACCACACCATCCGGCCGCCGTTGCAGTACCTCGCTGGCCTATCTGGACCAGGCGCGCAGCCGCGCCAACCTGACGGTGAAAACCCGCGCCTTGGCCGACCAGATCCGCTTTGCCGGCAACCGCGCCGTGGGGGTGAGCTATCTGCAAGGCGGCAGCCTGCAACAGGCCGAGGCGCGGCGCGAGGTGATTGTCTGCAACGGTGCCATTGCCAGCCCGCAGCTATTGCAACGCTCCGGCGTGGGCCATGCCGACCAGCTCAAACAACACGGCATCAGCAGCGTGGTACACCTGCCCGGTGTGGGCGAGAACCTGCAAGACCATCTGGAAATGTATCTGCAATACCATTGCACCAAACCGGTTTCCATCTACCCGGCGCTGCAGTGGTGGAACAAGCCGCCCATCGGCGTGGAGTGGTATCTCAACGGCACCGGCCTGGGCGCCACCAACCACTTTGAAGCCGGTGGTTTCATCCGCAGCAGCAGCGAATTTGCCTGGCCCAATCTGCAATACCACTTTATCCCGCTGGCCATGAATTACGACGGCAGCAATCCGGTAAAGGCACACGGCTTCCAGTGCCACGTCGGCTCCATGCGCTCGCCCAGCACCGGTTTTGTGCGGCTGGCCAGCCGCGACCCGCGCGTCAAACCCTTGCTGCAGTTCAATTACATGGCGCATGCGGTGGACTGGCAGGAGTTCCGCGCAGGGGTGCGGCTGACGCGGGAAATCATCGCCCAGCAGGCGTTTGACGAATTCCGTGGCGAGGAAATCAAGCCGGGGATGAAGATTCAGAGCGATGCCGAAATCGACGCCTTCGTGCGCGAACATGCCGAAACCGCGCTACACCCGTCCTGTACCTGCAAGATGGGCTACGACGACATGGCAGTAGTGGACAAGGACGGACTGGTACACGGCGTGGAGGGCTTGCGCGTGGTGGATGCCTCCATCATGCCGCGCGTCACCACCGGCAACCTTAATGCGCCGGTGATCATGATGGCGGAAAAGCTGGCCGATGCCATTCGCGGCCGCACGCCATTGCCACGCTCGCAAGCCTCCTATTTCACCGCAGGCACGCAGCCGGTACGGCTGATGGGCACGGCGGACTTTCCCTGGCCGACGGCCAGCGTGCCTGCCGCACATTGATGTGGTGAAAAGCCAAGGCGGCGCTTGACTGCGCCGCCGCACTTTCTACAATGCCAGACAGCGGCTGCATGGCAGCTGTTCAGGCTGCTGACAAAGTAATTTGGTACGATTTCACCGGACCCGGCAAAGCCGGGCCTTTCGATGAAGTGACTGATTCCGCAGCCTTTCCATCTATTCCCTATCCCCCCGCCCTTACCCTGTAAGGGGGCCTCGCTTTCTTAAATGAAAGCGAGAAGGGGTTTAGCGGCTGCATTGCAGCCGTCTTCATGGAGATTGAAAATGCACACCCTGAAACCGCGTAATCCCTACGCCTGCTCGCCCTTGCTGAAAAAGGGCGGCGCCCACCGCAGCAGCCGCTCCGGCCAACGCCAGAACGCCCGTCAGGCCATGCTGGCCATGCTGGCCGAGCTGGATGAGCTGGACTGGCTCGACCCATCCCCGGCAACCCTGGCTGTCGAGTCCCGCAGCGAGGACGACACACCGGGCAGTTTTTCCTGCCACCCCACCATGACAAAGGCCGCTTCCCAGCGGCCTTTGCCTTGTTACCCCGGCTTCTGATCACACGGTAAAACGCCCGGCCAGCACGCTGAGGTCTTCCGACAGGTTTTTCAACTGATCCACCGTCTCCGCAGTCACCTTCATTGCCCGGCTGTTCTCTTCCGACATCTGCGCCACCTGTTCCACATTTTTAGCCAGCACCTGGCTGGTATGGCTCTGCTCGCTCAGGGAGTTCTGGATATCCGCCACCACCAGCTGCAGCTGGTCGATCTGCTGCTGGATGGTGATGATGGCCGCGCCAGCATCGCTGGCATGTTGCTGGCCGCTTTGCACGGTTTGCATGCCCACGGTCATATTGCCGGCAGCATGACGTGCCGTGCCCTGGATCTGCTGCACGATGCCGCCAATTTCCGTGGTGGACTGCGCAGTGCGCTCGGCCAGCTTGCGTACCTCATCGGCCACCACGGCAAAACCACGGCCCTGCTCACCGGCACGCGCGGCCTCGATGGCGGCATTGAGTGCCAGCAGATTGGTCTGGTCGGCCACATCGCGAATCACATCGACAATGCCGACGATGGATTCGGACTGCTTGCTCAGCACCTGGATGGTGTCCGACACGGTGGAGATTTCGCGCACGATGCTGTCCATGCTACGCCCCGCCCCCTGGATGACCGCGGCACCGGTGCCAGACTGCTCCACCGCGCTACACGACAGCTCATGCGCTTCGACCGAACGCTCGGCGCTCACCGCCAGGCTGGTGCTCAGCTCCTCCACCGCCGCTGCCATGCTGGAGGCTGCCTCGGATTGGCGGTCACTGCTCCTGGCCACCTGGCTGGCGCCATCCGCCACATCGTGGGCCGCGCCATCCAGTTGGCGTGATGTTTCCACCAGTTGCTGCACGGTTTCGCGCAACTGGTTGCGCATCTGGCGGATGGCCGCCAGCAGGCTGGCTTCGTCCTTGTCTTGCAGATCGATACGCGTATCCAGCCGGCCAGTGGCAATCTGTTCCACCACGCTCTGCACATAAAACGGCTCCCCTCCCAGCTGGGCGGTAATCGACAGATACAGGGCAATGAACAGATAAGTAGACAACAGGAAGGCAAAGGCGGCGCAAGCCAGATAGACATCGCGCTGCCACTGGATGCGGGCGATGCGCGCCTCCAGCAGGCTGCCCAATTGCTGCAGGGTGGCCTGCTGGAAATGCGTGGCCACATCCAGCGTGGCGGCCGGCAAGCCACTGCCTGCCACGGCCTGTCCGGCAATCGCCTTGTCCAGTGCAGCGGCATTCACGGCAGACTGCGCCGCCAGCTTCTCGTCGCTGCCGGCAAGGCTGGCCTTGACCGTGGCGTTATAGGCCACCGCCTTGGCCAGGTCATGTTGCAGGTTTTGCAGGCTGTCACTGATCAGTGGTGCCAGGCCAACCGCCTGATCACGCGCGGTGCCGACCAGTGGCTGCCCCTTGGCCTGCAGCAACAGGGCATTGGCCTGGGTGCTGCGATTCAGCCAGTTGGGCCACTGCACGGTCACGGCATCCATCAGATAAAAAGTATCGATGTCCGGGTCCAGCGTCAGGTTGGACTGATCGCTGGCCAGGCCGATCAGATCCAGCAAGCTGTCTGCCACGGCCTGGTAGTTCGCCAGCCCCGGTGTGCCTTTCAGCTTTTGCCACGCGCCGTCCAGCGCAGTCCAGCCCTTGTCCAGCCCCAGCTGGCCATTGAGCGCCTGATGCGTCTGCTGCAGCGTGCTCCATTGCGCCTCCAGCGCGGACGACACAGCGCCCTTGTCGGCGGCGGCCCGCTGCGCCTGTTCCTGCTCCAAGGCCAGCAACAAGCTCATCGCCGGCTGCAGATACTGCACGCCGACCACTTCCTTGCTGGAGAAATCGACATTGTCCTGGTTGCTGCGATACAGACCATAAGTGAGATAAAACAGTGCGATGGCAAAAACAGCCCCTATCACCGCAAAGCGCGTGGGGTAACTCAAGCGCTGCATCCAGCGCGCGACAAGACGGAACATGGACAACTCCTCTGGAATATTGGCCTTGCCCTGTATCTTTTGTAGGGTGGGCAAGTCCTTCATTTATAGGCGTAAAATCTCGCCACACCGCATCCTGCCGTGGTTTTCAGCAAAATTATTCACCACCTCATACTTTTCAGCGCGCTGATGACAACACACCCTTAAAGATGTATTATTTTTACATCTTTAAGCACCACACAATCTGTCCGGCACCATGCAGTTCGCCAGAAAAGATGCATTTTTTCTACATCATAAGGAACCCTCATGTTAGACAGCGCCACCCGCCAGCAAGTCAAAGCCACTGCCCCCATCCTGAAGCAGCATGGCGTGCTGCTGACCAGCCATTTTTACCAACGCATGTTCCAGCACAACCCGGAGCTGAAAAACATCTTCAATCAGGGCCACCAGCATGCCGGCCAGCAACAGCAGGCCCTGGCCATGGCGGTAGCCGCCTATGCCGAGCACATCGATGCACCGGAAGTGCTGTTGCCGGTACTGGAGCGGGTAGCCCACAAGCACACCAGCCTGGGCATACGCGCCGAGCATTACCCGATTGTCGGCAAGCATCTGCTGGCCTCCATCCGCGAGGTGCTGGGCGAAGAGGCCGCGCCGGACAGCCTGCTGGAAGCCTGGGCCGCCGCCTATCAGCAACTGGCCGACCTGCTGATCAATCTGGAAAACAGCCTGTACCAGCGTGCCGCCACCCAGCCTGGTGGCTGGAGCGGCTGGCGACCGTTCAAGGTGGTGAAAAAACAGCCGGAGAGCAGCGAAATCACCTCCTTCTATCTGCAAGCGGCCGATGGTGGCGCCCTGCCCGCCTTCCAGCCCGGCCAGTATGTGTCGGTACAGCGCTTCATTCCGGAATGGGGCCTGAGTCAACCGCGCCAGTACAGCCTGTCCGATGCACCGGGCCAGGACTGGCTGCGCATTTCGGTGAAGCGTGAGGACGAGCGGGATGAGGCACCGGCCGGCAAGGTGTCAGGTCAATTACACACGGCATTGCAAGAGAACGACATCCTGCAGGTATCGCCGCCATTTGGTGATTTCGTGCTGCATCAGGAGCGGGACACTCCGGTGGTGCTGATCAGCGCCGGCGTCGGCCAGACCCCGCTGCTGTCCATGCTCAAGCATCTGCTGGCCAGCGGCAGCCAGCGGCCTATCCGCTACCTGCACGCTGCCCGCCATGGCCGGGTCCATGCCATGAAACAGGAAGTCGGCCAGCTGGCGGCGCAACACCCGCAGCTGAACAGCACGGTGTTTTATGAATGCCCGCAAGACATGGACCGGCTGGGCCAGGACTACCAGCGCGCCGGCCGCATCGATGCCGCGGCCATCCGCGAGCATGCCCTGCTGGCGGATGCCGACTACTACCTGTGCGGCCCGGTAGGCTTCATGCAGCAGCAGCAGCGCCAGTTGCGGGGGGCCGGGGTCGAGGCCGCGCGCATCCACATGGAAGTATTCGGCTCCAATGCCATGGCCAGCGACTGATTGCCCCTTGCAGCAGCTTTGTCCCAGCGCATTGTGAGGGTGGGCCGTGCGGAGTATCCTGCGCGGCACCGCCCTTACCCTTTTTGCCCATGCAACTGAACCGTTTCACCGATCTGGCATTGCGCGTGCTGATGTATCTGACCCACCGCGATCGCGAACAGGCCGTCACCATCAGCGAAATCGCCGAGCGCTTTGCCGTATCGCGCAACCATCTGGTCAAGGTGGTGCATTTCATGGGACAGCAAGGCTGGCTGAACAACAGCCGTGGCAAGGGTGGCGGGCTGGCGCTGGCGCAGCCGCCCGAGCATTACCGGCTGGGCGGCATCATCCGCACCCTGGAGGGCAATGCCGCGCTGATCGACTGCGCCACGCCCCCTTGCGCCTTGCGCCAGGATTGCCGTCTCAAGTCGGCGCTGGACGTCGGCCTGCAAGCCTTTTTCACGGTGCTGGATGGTTATTCCCTGCGCGATATCGTCGCCAGCCCCACCGGAGAGGCGATTATTCGGCTGCACCGCCAGCAAAATCAGCCCGTCTCGCCGGAAAGCCCGGCGGCAGACTGAGCCGGACAGCGTGATTTGTTGTAAAAAACCATCACTTTTCAAACAAAAAGCCCGCGGTCAGCGGGCTTTTTTTCAGGCTTTTTTTCAGGGTTTCCCCTTGGAAAAACAGCAATCAGCGTGGGGTCAGATGGTCTTGGAATAGCGTGCCTTGGTTTCCCGCTCGCGCAGGTGGCGGTCAAACAGCATGGCGATATTGCGAATCAGGAAGCGCCCTTTCGGTTCGACCATCAGGAAATCGCCGTCAAAAGTCAGCAGACCCAGCTTGTGATATTCGCGGATGGCCGGCAGTTCGGCAGCAAAGTATTCGGCGAAATTGATGCCGTGCACCTGCTCGACGGCCTCCACCGACAAGGAGAAGCGACACATCAGCGCCTGGATGATGCCACGGCGCAGGATGTCATCCTGATCCAGCACCATGCCACGCATCACCGGCAGACGTCCCTCGTCCAGTGCAGCGTAATAGCTGTCCAGGTCTTTTTCATTCTGGCTGTAACAGGGGCCGACCTTGCCGATGGACGACACGCCAAGGCCGATCATGTCGCAGTCGGCATGGGTGGAATAACCCTGGAAATTGCGCTGCAGGCGTGCCTGGCGCAGGGCGATGGCCAGGTCATCTTCCGGCTTGGCAAAGTGGTCCATGCCGATGAAGACATAGCCGGCATCCGCCAGGCTTTTTACCGCGTCCTGCAGGATGTCCAGCTTGGTGCTGGCCGCCGGCAGGTCTGCCTCGTTGATGCGCCGCTGCGGCATGAACACCGTGGGCAGGTGGGCATAGTTGTACAGCGCCAGCCGGTCCGGGCCAATGGCAATCACCTTGTCCAGCGTGGCTTTCAGCGATTCCCGCGTCTGCAGCGGCAGGCCGTAGATCAGGTCCACACTGACCGACTTGAAACCGGCCTCGCGGGCGGCATCGATCACTTCCAGCGTCTCGGCCTCGCTCTGCACGCGGTTTACCGCCTGTTGCACCTGCGGGTCGAAATCCTGGATGCCCACGCTCATGCGGTTAAAGCCCAGACGCGCCAGATGGTGCACGGTCTCGCGCCCCACCTTGCGCGGATCAATCTCAATGGAATATTCTCCCTCCGGCAAAAAATCGAAGTGAGTACGCAGCATGCCCATCAGCCGGTCCAGCTGTTCATCGGACAGGAAAGTGGGGGTACCGCCACCGAAATGCAGCTGGATCAGCTTTTCGCGGCAGCCCAGTGTGGCGGCCACCAGCTTGATTTCTTTTTCCAGGTAGTCGAGATAGCGATCGGCGCGGCTTTTGTCTTTGGTAATGATCTTGTTGCAGCCGCAGTAGTAACATACCGTGTTGCAGAACGGTATATGAACGTACAATGATATTGCGTTCTGATGCATGCCCAGGTGGCGTTGCTTCAGCCAGTGTTTATAGTCTTTCTCCCCAAAGGCCGGGGTAAAACGGTCGGCAGTCGGGTAAGAAGTGTATCTTGGGCCAGAGCCATCAAGACGTTCGATCAATGCTCGGTCGAACTCACAGTGGGTGGGCGAAAACGGATGGGTGGTGTGCATGTCGTCGGGTATTGATAGTCAAACGTCAGGTGGACTGGTAAATTTGCGGAAAACGTGTGAATTCCGCTTTGACAAGGGTCAAGCTTCTTTACAGGGTTGTACAAAACACTCGATGTCTGACCAAAACCAACACACTATTCACGCACTGAAGGTGTCCTGCTCCAACTGCAGCCTGCGCGAACTCTGTCTGCCCATCGGACTGAACCGCGACGAAATGACGCAGCTGGACGCCGTGATCCGTCAGAGCCGCCGCCTCAAGCGCGGCGAATACCTGTTCCGCAGCGGCGAGGGCTTCAAGTCCCTGTTCGCGGTGCGTACCGGTTTCTTCAAAACCAGCGTCGCCAGCCAGGACGGTCGCGAGCAGGTCACCGGCTTTCTGATGTCCGGCGAGCTGATGGGCCTGGATGGCATTTCTTCCAATGTGCATGGCTGCGATGCCATTGCACTGGAAGACAGCGAAGTCTGCGAACTGCCCTTCAACCGCATGGAAAGCCTGGGGCGCGACATTCCCAGCCTGCAGCACCACTTTTTCCGGCTGATGAGCCGCGAAATCGTGCGCGACCAGAACGTCATGCTGCTGCTGGGCAACATGAAGGCGGAAGAACGCCTGGCCGCCTTCTTGCTGAACCTGTCGCAGCGCCTGTCCACCCGCGGTTTTGCCGCCAATGATTTCATCCTGCGCATGAGCCGCGAGGAAATCGGCAGTTTCCTCGGCCTGAAACTGGAAACCGTCAGCCGTACGCTGTCCAAGTTCCAGCAGCAAGGCTGGCTGAGTGTCGATCACAAGCACATCCAGCTGATCAAGGCCGATGCCCTCAAGGACCTGATCGCCGGCTGCACCCACGCCAACGGCGTCTGACGCTAGCGCTCATCCGGCACACCGCAGCCCTGCTTGCCAGCAGCCTGCGGTGTTTTTGCATAGTGCGCAGTACTGGCGTGGCCGACAATTCGTCTGAAGACCTAGTCCGGGCGACCTAGCCGCCCGCCCAGCCCTACCAGCGCCCCACCAGCATGCCTGCAGCCAGCAGCTCGCCCAACTCCATGGCGCGCTCCCGGTGTTGCGGCAAAACCTCACCCTGCGCCAGCAAGGGCGGCAGTACCTCCTTCCAGCCATAGCCACAGGCAATGCGCCGCATGGCCTGTAGCGCGCCCAGTCCGTCATTGCCGGCCGACACCAGCATCAGATAGGGCAGCCCCTCGGTCTTTCCCTGCGCCGGGTAATAGGTGCGATCAAAAAAATCCTTCACGTTCCCCGCCATATAACCGAAGTTCTCCGGCGTAGCCAGCACGATGGCATCTGCAGCCAGCAAGTCATCCAGCCCGGCCTCAGCCGCGGGCAGGCGGTGGATGTGCAGTTCCGCGCACAGCGGCAACAAGGGCTGACACAAGGCGTCGACCAGTTGCAGGGTGTGGCCGGTCTGGCTGGCATACACAATCAGCAGTTGCTTCATCGGTGGAGAGTCCGGTCTATGCTGGCCAGCAAATCCTGCAGCCGCTGCTGCTGCGGCCAGCCCGGCGGCACCACAAAGCCGCGCGCCACTTCCTCCCAGCAGCCATCCCCCACCGGCAGCAATTCGGCCACCAGCTGCGGCACCGCAGCCTGCAGCAGTTCCTGGCGCAGGCTGTCCTGCTCGCGCACCCCCTCCTCCGCCAGCCGCGCCGGAGCCAGCCAACCCAGCCGTGACAGCCACACCCAGCGCGATCCTGCGCTTGTGCTTGGCCAGGGCTGCTGCAGCGGGCTGAGCCAGCCTTGCAGCTGATCTGCGCTCAGCGGTGCGGCCGGGATGGCCGGCCGGTCGGCGTAGAAGAACCAGCCGGCCAGGCGTGCCGCGCTGGCACAGCCGGCAAAGCCCGGCGGCAGGACACGGGCGGCGGCAGGGTGGCTGGCCAGTTGCAGTTGTTCCTGCAGTTTGGCGGCCTTGAGCACCCAGGCATCGCGCAGGCTGGGGCCGACCAGCGTGTCCGCGCCATGCCCCAGTTGCAGATAGAATTTGCTGGCGGTTTCCACATGTAGCGGCACGCCATGCAGCCGGATCAGAAAATCGAATTCGCCGATGGTGCGGCCTGCGGCATCGCGCACCGGCACATTGGCCGCCACCAGTTCGATATGCGGCGCCAGCCGGAACCAGAAAGCCAGCAGGCGCTCGGCATAATGGCCAAGCCGCTGGCATGGCTGTTGCGCCAGCCAGTGCTCAAGCGGGCCTGGATCCTGCTGCAAGGCTTGCAGCAGATCCTCTCCCTGCTCCCCCAGCAACTGCGCGGGTGACAGATTGCTGCCACTCTCCCAGGGCGCAGGCGAGGTGAGCAGGAAAGCCAGATCACGCAGCGCCGGCTGCGTGTAAGGCAGATGAAAGCTGCGTTCAGGCCGTGCCGTCGTGCTCATGGCCATCTGCCACGCGCTGGATCTGTTTCATCAGGCCACGCAGGATGTCGACTTCATCGCGCAGCATGCCGGACCGGTTGAACAGGGCGCGCATGCGGCGCATCAGCCGTTCGCTGTTGCGGCGGCGGTAATAGCCGATGGCTTCCATGGTCTGGTCCAGATGCTGGCAGAAGCCTTCCACCTCGCCCAGGCTGGCGGTTTCGCTTTCCGGGCGCAGGTATTCCACGTCAACACCGGTATGGCTGAACAGCTCGTAGGTCATCACCTGTACCGCCATCGCCAGGTTGAGCGAGAAGTAATCCGGATTGCCGGGGATGGTGACCAGGCGGTTGCACTGCTCCACTTCCTCGATGGACAGGCCGAAGGTTTCATTGCCGAATACCAGCGCCACCTGCTCGCCATCACGGGCGCGGGCTACCAGTTCCGGCGTGGTTTCGCGCGGGGTGGACAGCGGGGTGGTCAGCTCGCGGCGGCGGCTGGTCAGCGCGCAGGCCACGGTGACGTCGCTGAGCGCTTCCGCCAGGCTCGCCACCACGGTGGCGCTCTCCAGCACATCCACCGCACCGGAGGCCAGCGCATTGGCCTCATCGCTGGGAAACACCTTGGGTTCCACCAGGTACAGCCGGGTCAGACCCATGGTTTTCATGGCGCGTGCGGCCGAGCCGATATTGCCCGGATGGTTGGGCCGGGCCAACACGATGCGAATGTTTTTCAGAAAATCAGGTACTTGGGGTTTATTCATCAGCGGTTTCACATTAAAATAGCGGGCATATCAAAAAGCCCGCGCACTCGCGTCGGCTTTTTTTGTTCCTTAACCCAGATTGTTACCGTCAGATGTCGAGCCGTGTTGGCTGACATCTGCTATCCGTTCTAGAGGCCGTCAATGCATCCGATGCTCAATATCGCGGTTAAAGCCGCTCGCCGTGCTGGCAGTGTTGTCCAGCGCGCGTCGCTTAACCTCGATACCATTCGCGTAGAAAAGAAAAAGCACAATGACTTTGTGACCGATGTGGACCGCGCTGCCGAGCAGGCCATCGTCGACATGATTCTTGAGGCGTACCCCAAGCACGCCATTCTAGCAGAAGAGTCCGGCGCCAAAGGCGTGGGCTCCTCCGAATACGAGTGGATCATCGACCCCATCGACGGCACCACCAACTTCCTGCACGGCCATCAGCAATACGCCATTTCCATCGCCCTGGCACACAAGGGCCAGGTACAGCAGGCCGTGGTGTACGACCCCAGCCGTAACGATCTGTTTACCGCCTCGCGCGGTGTTGGCGCCTTCCTCAACGACCGCCGCATCCGTGTTTCCAAGCGCTTCATGATGAATGAATGCGTGATCGCCACCGGTTTCCCGGTATCCGACCAAAGCTATATCGACCAGTACCTGGGCATGCTCAAGGATGTACTGGGCAAGACCGCCGGCGTACGTCGCGAAGGCGCTGCCTCGCTCGACCTGTGCAATGTGGCTTGCGGCCGTGTGGACGGTTTCTGGGAACTGAACCTGAAGCCGTGGGACATCGCTGCCGGCAGCCTGATCGTGCAAGAGGCTGGTGGCATCGTCACCGACCTGAGCGGCGAACAGGAATGGCTGGAATCCGGCGACATCGTGGCCGCCAACCCCAAGGTGCTGGCCCAGCTGCTGGCCACCATTGCGCCGCACCTGAACAAGTAATCGCCTGAATGCAGGCAGCAAAACGGCGACCCTCAGGTCGCCGTTTTTTATTGCCCACTCGCCGCCGGCTATTCATGCATCACCACTTCCACCGCGGGCGCATCCGCAGCGGCCTTGCGCGGTCGCAGTAGCAACAACAAGGGCAGCATGGCCAGAAAGCTGTAGGTTATCAGCCAGTAGACATCGACAATCGACACCATCAGCGCCTGACGCTGCAACTCGGCCGCCAGCTGAGTGGCGGTTGCGCCATCCACCACCGTCTTGCCCATGCGCGCCAGATAATCGCTCAACCAGGGATTGTAGAGATTGAACTGTCCCACCATGGCATTCCAGGCCGACTGCTCGCCGCGCGAATAAGCGGTGCTGACAATGGCAATGCCCACCGAGGATCCCATGGTGCGCAACAGGCTGAACAGCCCGGCGGCCTCGGCCGACAGCCGTGCCGGCAGGGTGGACATGGCCATGGCCGACAGCGGCACGTAAATCATGCCCAGGCCAAAGCCCTGCAACAGCACCGGCCAGGCAAACCAGAAGGGACTGGTGTCCAGGTTGTAGTGGGTACACACCCAGGTGCCACAGGCGCCAATCACCAGCCCGCTGCCGATCAGGTAGCGCGAGTCCACCCGACCAATCAGCTTGCCGACGATCATCATGCTCACCAGGCTGGCCAGGCCGCGCGGCGCCATGATCAGGCCGGTATCCAGCGTGGGGTAGTGAAACAGCCCTTCCAGCATGATGGGCTGGATCACCATCGCCCCGTACATCGACAGGCCCAGCGCGGCGATGACGATGCTGGCGGCCACAAAGTTGCGGTCCTTGAACATGTGCAGGTCAAATAGCGGGTGAGCCGCGCTGGACAGCCCGCGCCAGATGAAACCCACCGCGCCGACCATGGCCAGCACGGCCGCCGTGACAATGCCCTTGCTGGCGAACCAGTCATCGCCATTGCCACGGTCCAGTACATACTGGATGCCGCCAATGGCCAGTGAAATCAGCAACAGGCCCAGCCAGTCGATATCACGCTCGCGCCGTGGCGTGTCCGGCACCTGGCGTGCCAGCAACAGCGACAGCAGCCCCACCGGCAGATTGATGAAAAAGGTCCAGCGCCAGTCGAACATATCGGTCAGCCAGCCGCCCAGCGTGGGCCCGGCAATCGGCCCCACCATCACCCCCATGCCCCAGATGGCCATGGCCTTGCCACGCTGTTCGCGCGGATAGTTGTCCACCATGATGGCCTGCGACAAGGGCACCAGCGCTGCGCCAAACACCCCCTGCAGCAGGCGAAAGGCCACCAGCTGCCCTAGGTTCAGCGCCACGCCGCACAGCATGGAGGCCAGCACAAAACCGCTGATCGACAATAGCAGATAGCGCCGCCGGCCCAGCCGGTCGGTCAGAAAGCCGGTCAGCGGCATGCAGATGGCGCTGGCTACCAGATAGCTGGTCAGCACCCAGCTGATCTGGTCCGATGTGGCACCCAGCTCGCCCTGCATCTGCGGCAGGGCGACGTTGACAATGGTGGTGTCCAGCACCTGCATCACCGTGGCCGCCATCACCGCCACGGTAACCAGCACACGCTGGCTCAAGCGCCTGGCTCCTGTGCCTGTTCGGCAGCGGCACGGATTTGTGCCAGCACCTTGATGCAGATTTGTAATTCCTGCGCATCCAGCCCGCCCAGCAGCTCGGCCTTGAGTGCATCCGCCACCTGCAGCAGCTCGCCGGACAGCTGCTGCGCCTTGGCCGTCAGGCAAATCCGCTTGGCACGCCGGTCCTGTTCATCCGGTTGGCGGACAATCCAGCCATCGGCCTGCAACACATCCAGCAGCCTCACCAGCGAGGCCGGTTCGATGCCGACACGGGCGGCAAGTTCGTTTTGCAGCAAGGGCTCGCCCGCACGGCCCAGCTTGAGCAAGACCTGCCAGGTGGCCTGGGAAAAGCCATACGGCCGCAGCCGCTGGTCCAGCAGCGCCCGCCAGGCTTTGGGAACCGCGCCCAGCAACTCGGCCACTTCCTGATGCGACTGACTCATGTCCTGCTCCATCAAATAATTAGCTTGCTAATTATAATGAAGCAAATAATACCCGGCAATCCACCTTGACCTGTCAGCAGACACCTGGACACTCCCGGCTCGGCCGGCGTAACGTGGCTGCATTCGTCATCTGCTATCCTGACAGTTGAAACAGTTCGCGGAGCCTTGCATGTCCCCTAATTTCCTGCGCCTGGCCCTTGGCCTGCTGCTCTGCCTGCCGCCACTGGCGCAGGCTGCCGGCCCGGATTGCAGCCGCAGCTATACCCTGGCCCTGCACGAACATGGCTTGTTGTATAACGCCAGCAGCCGCAGCGGCATCGACAAGGACGTGGCGGACGAGCTGATCCGCCGCAGCGGCTGCCATGTGGAAATCAGCCTGCTGCCACGCTCGCGCATCTGGAAATTGCTGGAAACCGGCAATCTGGACTTCAGCCTGTCCGGCATCACCAACGAGGAACGCGAGCGTTTTGCTGCTTTTGCCTGGTATTTCGCCGACAAATACAGCCTGATCGTGCGCAAGGATGCCGCCGTACAGAATCTGGCAGATTTTCAAACCCGCAGTGATCTCAAGCTGGGGGGAATTCTCAGCTTTCGCTACAGCGACACCATCAACCAGCTGGTAGACGCGCTGGATCACCAGGGGCGGCTGATCGGCAGCTACGACTACGACACCCTGTACCAGAACCTGCGCCAGGGGCGCACCCAGGCCATCATCATCGAGCCGTTTGATTATTCTGATCTGGACAAATACCAGGTCAGCAAGCTGGTGCACATCATGGAAACCAACGACCAGCCCACCCCGCACGGGCTGATCATGTCGCGCAAGACCATTGCGCCGGAACAGCAGGAACGCTGGCGCGAAATCATCAACAGCATGCGCCGCGATGGCAGCATGCTGAAGATATTCCGCAAGTATTTCAGCCGCGAAGAAGCGCAGCAGATGATGAATTTCTGATCGGCCGCAAAGCCCGGCTTAGCAGGCGGGGGCCAACAGATCCAGGCGGTCGGTACAGACACTGTCCACACCCCAGGCCATGATTTCCCGCGCCCGCGCCGGATCATTCACCGTGTAGCACAATAGCTGGTAACCCGCGGCCTTGATGGCGGCGGCCTGCGCGCGCGTCAGGCTGCGGTGATCGCAATGCAGGGCAATGCAGTCCATCTGCTGCAACATGACTTGCCAGTTGGCCGGCACCTCTTCCACCAGCCAGGCACGCGGCAGCTCCGGCACCGCCAGCTGTGCCGCGCGCAGGGCTTCGGCACTGAACGATGACAATAGCGGCGGCACCGCCGCACTCGCCCACAGGCGTGCCGCCTCCTGCGCCACCAGCCGGCCGGTTTCTTCCTCACGTCCCGGACAGGGTTTGATTTCCACATTCAGCAGCATGCCCTGTGCACGGCAATAAGCAGCCACATTGGCAAAAGTGGGCAGAGGCTCACCGGCAAAAGCCGCGCCTTTCCATGCTCCGGCATCCAGCTGCGCCAGGCTGGCCATCTCCAGCGTAGCAGCCAGACCCTGGCCATTACTGGTGCGGTCGACGGTATCGTCATGCAACAGGAAGCAGACATTGTCCGCCGACAGCTTGACATCGCATTCGGCAGCGCGGTAGCCATAAGCAATGCCGGCGCGAAAACCGGCCAGGGTATTTTCCGGGGCCATGGCCCCACCACCCCGGTGTGCCACCACGGCGGGATAAGGCCAGGGGCTTCGCAGCTGCTGCTGGGACATCGATTCTCTCCATCAATACGGTTGAATGGTCGCCGGCCCCCTGTGCGCAATGCATCAGGCAGGGCGCGCTGCCACCACATGGGTCCGGGCGGCAGATCCTGCCTGGCCAGCCTGTGCCATCTTGCATTAAAGCGGCAAAAGGCGCGCATTATCCGTCGCCGATGTGACGCATGCATGACAAAACCCGACCTGCACCATGGCAAGCCGGGTCCGGACAGACCATGCCGGCGCTTACTGGTAGCTCAGGCTGTCGGCCTTGCCCCAGAACACGCGGTAGGCAAACGAGGTATAAGCGATGATGCAGGGCAACACCAGCAAGGCGCCCCACAGGATGATCCACAGCGCCTCCGGATCACTGGCGGCCTGCCAGATATCCATGCGCCCGATCACCACCTGCGGAAACACACTGTAAGCCAGCCCCCAGAACGCCAGCAACACAATGCCTACCGTGGCGGCAAACGGCAGCCAGCAATAACGGTCATTGCCCAGTGCCTGACGTCGCGCCAGTCGTGGCAACAACAGGTGCAGCAAGGCAAACAGCGCCACGGTCAGCAGCGGCAGGGGCAGCAGCAGGAATAACTGCGGCAGGGCAAACCATTTGCCGGCAATCGCCGGATTCACCAGCGGTGTCACGCCCGACACCAGCAATACCGCCAGCGCAGCACCGGCCACACTATGGCGCGCCCAGCCGATGGCCCTGGCCTGCAGGGGGCCATCGGTTTTCATGATCAGCCAGCAGGCGCCGAGCAAGGCATAGGCCGCGCTCAGCCCGGCCCCCACCAGCAAGGCAAACAGCCACGGCAGCCACCCTTCGGCAAAACCGGTCAGATAACGCCCCAGCATCACCCCCTGTGCCAGCGAGGCCAGCAAGGAGCCAACAGCAAAGATGGCATTCCACCACGGCCGGTGCGGGTCACGCGCCTTGACGCGAAAATCGAAGGCCACCCCACGCAGGATCAGCCCCACCAGCATCAGCAACACCGGAATGTACAGTGCGCCAAACACCACGCCATGTGCCAGGGGGAAGGCCACCAGCAACAGCCCCGCCCCCAGCACCAGCCAGGTTTCATTGGCATCCCAGAACGGCCCGATACTGGCCACCATGCGGTCCTTGCCGGCATCGTCCGCCAGCGGCAGCAACAAGCCCACCCCCAGGTCAAAACCATCCAGCACCACATACACCAGCATGGCCAGGCCCATCAATCCGGCGAAGATCACCGGCAACCAGTAAGCGGCATTCATGCCTGCACCTCCTTCAGCGCCACGGCGGCATCAGCCTGTCCTGCCGCTTTTTTGGCCAGATGAAACAGCACCGAGATATAAGCCAGCAGCAAGCCGGCATATAGTGCCAGATAGGTTGCCAGCGAACCGGCCACCATGCTGCTGGTGGCTGCCCCGGCCGCCTGCGCCGTGGTCAGTACCCCGGTCACCAGCCAGGGCTGACGGCCGATCTCGGTGACATACCAGCCAGCCAGCGTGGCCACCCAGCCGGCAAACGTCATGGCCACCAGCCAGCACAGCAGCCGCCGATCCAGCCGGGCGGCTGGTCTGTCCCGGCGCAGCTGCCAGGCGCCAAACCAGGCGGTCAGCAACATCAACACCCCCATGCCCACCATCACGCGGAAACTCCAGAACACCTTGGCCACCGGCGGGTGCTGGGCAAATTCGTTCAGACCACGGATTTCACCGTCCGGATCATGCTTGATGATCAGGCTGGCCAGATGCGGAATACCCACGGCGTAATCATTGCTTTGGGTCTCGGCATTGGGCAGGGCAAACAGCAAGAGTGGTGCGCCCTTTTCGGTATGCCAGATGCCCTCGATGGCCGCCAGCTTGGCCGGCTGGTGCTCCATGGTATTCAGGCCATGCGCATCGCCCACCAGAATCTGCAAGGGAATCAGCAGCGCCGCCAGCCGCACTCCGGTTTTCAGCGCCACGCCATTGCCCGCGCTGCGATCCCCTTTCAGTTGACGGTAAGCCGACAACCCGGCCAGCAGAAATGCCACGGTCAGACCGGAAGCCAGCAGCATGTGGCTCAGCCGGTAAGGCATGGACGGATTGAAGATCACCTGCAGCCAGTCGCTCACATGGGCGCGGCCATCCTTCATCACAAAGCCGGCCGGGGTTTGCATCCAGGAATTGAGCGCGATGATCCAGAAGGCCGACAAGCTGTTGCCAAAGGCCACCAGCAGCGTGGCAAAGGTATGCACCCGCTCGGACACCCGTGGCCGGCCAAACAGCATGATGCCGAGAAAGCCCGCCTCCAGGAAAAACGCCGTGAGGATTTCATAAGCCAGCAGCGGGCCGGCAATATTGCCCACTGTCTGCATATAGCCCGGCCAGTTGGTGCCGAACTGAAAGCTCATGGTGACGCCGCTGACCACACCCAGCGCGAAGGACAGCGCGAAGATCTTCACCCAGAAGCCATAGGCATCCATCCACGCCTGCTTGCCGGTGCGCAGATAGCGCAGCTTGAAGAACAACAATACCCAGGCCAAGGCAATATTGATGCTGGGAAACAGAATGTGAAAACTGATATTGGCACCAAACTGGGCCCGCGCCAGCGTTAAGGCATCCACTTCCATGATGGCTTACTCCCTTTCCGTATCACGCCCGGTCAGCTTGCTCAGCGACTGGGTGAACTGCAGTACTTTTTGCACCTGCGAGCCCAGCTTCATCAGCCGCTGCAGGGTTTCCACATCCATGTGCTGGATGTCGGAAAACCAGGTGGTGACCAGCTCGATCAACTGGTACATCTCTTTCATGCGCGCCTGGGCATGGCGGTCGGCCTCGCTGCCGGCCGTCTCCATCATCGCCCCGCGCAACATGGTGAGCGTGGGTTCCACTTCGCGCTTCTTGCGCTCCTCGGCCAGGGTCTTGAAGATGGCCCACACATCCTCCGGGGTGGAAAAGTATTCGCGCCGGTCACCCGGATAGTGCTGCAGCTTCACCAGCCGCCACGACTCCAGTTCTTTCAGGCCCATGCTGACATTGGAACGGGAAAAACTCAGCCGCTCGGCGATCTCGTCGGCATTGAGCGGCTTCTCGGAAACAAACAACAGGGCATAGATCTGACCGACGGTGCGATTGATGCCCCAGCGGCTGCCCATCTCGCCGAAATGCGAGACAAAGGACTGAACTAAAGGGGTTGCATTCATGACTTCCTCAATTTTCAGTAATTTCTGAAACTTTGATAAAGATCATACTTTTATCAATTAGCGCCAGTCAATGCACAGTTTGCTTGACCAAAGGGCTTGCCAATCAGCACAGACCAAAGCAGCAACACCCCGCCATCCCGCCCAAGCCGGACGACTGCCGCCTGACACCCGGCCCCCGCTACGGTAAAATCGCCCTTTCATGTCAGCGCCCCGCCCAAGCGGGGCGTTGTCATCTGCACCCCATACCGACAAGAGCACCACGCCCATGAGCACGCCCCAGCACACGCCGATGATGCAGCAGTACTTTGCCCTGAAAAACCAGCATGCCGACAAGCTGCTGTTCTACCGCATGGGCGATTTTTACGAGCTGTTCTATGAGGATGCGGAAAAGGCGGCACGCCTGCTGGACATCACCCTCACCACCCGCGGTGCCAGCGGTGGCAATCCCATCAAGATGGCCGGGGTGCCTTACCACGCCGCCGAAGGCTATCTGGCGCGGCTGGTGAAAATGGGCGAATCGGTGGCCATTGCCGAGCAGATTGGCGACCCGGCACTGGCCAAAGGCCCGGTGGAGCGCAAGGTGGTACGCATCGTCACCCCCGGCACGCTGACCGACGCCGCCCTGCTGGACGACAAGCGCGACAACCTGGTGCTGGCGGTAAACATGCACAAGGGCACGCTGGGCCTGGCCTGGCTGTCCATGGCCAGCGGCGAATTCAAGATCATGCAAACCGGCGTGGAAGAATTCGCCAGCGAACTGGAGCGGCTGAAACCGGCCGAGCTGGTCTTGCCGGACGACAGCGGCCTGAACATCTTCGAACAGGTCAGCTGCCCGCGCAAAAAGCTGCCGCCGTGGCAGTTTGATACCGCATCCGCCCAACTGGCGCTGACTCGCCACTTCGGCACCCACGACCTGGCTGGCTTCGGGGCCGACACCCTGCCAGTCGCGGTAGGGGCTGCTGGCGCGCTGCTGGAATATGTCAAATCCACCCAGAGCGTGAACCCGGCGCATATTTCCCAGCTGGCAGTGGAAGATGCCGGCGAGCTGATCCGCATGGACGCCGCCACCCGCCGTAATCTGGAACTGACCGAAACCATACGCGGCGAACCCTCGCCCACGCTGGCCTCCTTGCTGGACAGCTGCGCCACCAGCATGGGCAGCCGTCTGCTGCGCCACTGGCTGCACCACCCCATCCGCCAGCATGCCAAGCTGCAACGCCGCCTGGAGTCGGTACGCGCCCTGCTGCCGGTGCATCAGGATGTCCACGCCCAGCTGCGCGAAGTGGCCGATATCGAGCGCATCACCGCGCGCATCGCCCTGCGCAGCGCCCGCCCGCGCGACCTGGCCGCGCTGCGTGACTCGCTCAAGGCCCTGGTCGGTGCCAAGCAGCTGGCCAGCCGCCTGGACGCCCCGCTGCTGGGAGAACTGGCACGGCTGCTGCCGGACAACTCACCGGTGGAAAGCCTGCTGACAGCCAGCATCCTGCCGGAACCGGCCACCTTTTTGCGCGATGGCGGGGTGATCAATCACGGGCTGAATGCCGACCTGGACGAGCTGCGCGCCATCCAGACCGACTGCGGCGACTTCCTGCTGGCGCTGGAAGCCCGTGAAAAAGAGCGCACCGGCATCACCACCCTCAAGGTGGAATTCAACCGCGTGCACGGCTTTTATATCGAAGTCTCGCGCGCCCAGGGCGACAAGGTGCCGGACGACTACCGCCGCCGCCAGACCCTGAAAAATGCCGAGCGCTACATCACGCCGGAACTGAAGGAATTCGAAGACAAGGCCCTGTCGGCACAGGACCGCTCGCTGGCACTGGAAAAACAGCTGTACGAACAATTGCTGGACCAGCTGGCACCGCATATTCCCGACCTCAAGCTGATCGCCCAGGCCGTGGCCGGGCTGGACGTGCTGGCCGCCTTTGCCGAACGCGCCAGCAGCAACAATTATGTCGAGCCGCAGTTCGTCAGCGACACCCGGCTGGAAATCATCGCGGGGCGTCACCCGGTGGTGGAAGCCGAGGTGGAACGCTTCATCGCCAACGACACCCGCCTCAGCGACGAGCGCAAGCTGTTGCTGATCACCGGCCCGAACATGGGCGGTAAATCCACCTATATGCGGCAGAATGCACTGATCACCCTGCTGGCGCACATCGGCAGCTTCGTGCCGGCCGAGCGCGCCGTCATCGGCCAGATCGACCGCATCTTCACCCGCATCGGCGCCTCGGATGACCTGGCCGGCGGCCGCTCCACCTTCATGGTGGAAATGACCGAAACGGCAAATATCTTAAACAACGCCAGCGCGCAATCGCTGGTGCTGATGGACGAAGTGGGCCGCGGCACCTCCACCTTCGACGGCCTGGCGCTGGCCTGGGCCATTGCCAAGGCGCTGATCGAAAAAAGCCGCGCCTACACCCTGTTCGCCACCCACTATTTCGAGCTGACCACCCTGGCCGAGCAATACCCGGCCGTGGCCAATGTGCATCTGTCTGCCGTCGAGCACAAGGACCGCATCGTGTTCATGCACCATGTGGACGAAGGCCCGGCCAGCCAGAGTTACGGCCTGGCGGTGGCCCAGCTGGCCGGGGTGCCGCCCAAGGTCATCCGCGAGGCCAGACGCTATCTCGTCGAGCTGGAAAACCAGTCGGCCGCCCGCGTCCAGCCCGATCTGTTCAGCGCACCGCCGGCCATGGCCAACAGCGTGGAAAGCGAGCCCAATCCGGCGCTGGACATGCTGCAAGACATCAACCCGGACGAGCTCACCCCGCGTCAGGCACTCGACTTTCTCTATCAAGTGAAAAAACTGCTGAATTGATACAGCAAAATGACAAGCATCATCTATGATGAAAAAATCATGACACGCAGAGAACAGGAGTAAGCACTATGTCGTCGCAGAGCACTGCCAGCAACCCGGGGTTTGTTCGCCTGTTTGGACACACTGGAGATGATGGCAGCATCACCCTTCAAGCCATCCGCGAGCGCGCCAACAAGCAACTGGCCAAGTTTGCCAGCCTCGCGGAAGAACAACTGGTGGAACGTCAGATCAGCATGCCGCCTGCCATCAGTCTGGTCAGTTGTCCGGCGTGCAGCCTTACCCTGGAAAACAACCATCCCCAATCCGATGAAATCCTCAGCTGGCTCACTGACAATGCCAAGCTGTCCAGCCAGTTCAAAGAAGTGGAAGTGTTGTTCGAGCTGGTGCGTGCCGCCGAAGCCGCAGGTGAAATCTTCCCCGAGACATCCTGCTTTCATATCGGTCTGACCAGTGCCGGTCCCATTGCTTATTTCGAGGACCATGCGTGCAGTCCCTACCCACAATAGTTTGTGCATTCAGTTAGCGGACCGGGGGAGACATCCGTCCCCCCCGGCTGCTGAACAGCTGATGTGCCACGGCTCTGCCACCACCCCGGCCACACCACGCCTCTCCAGACAAGCCTTGCATTGCGCAAGCTGCCCGCCTTGATCCCCCCCGCCCTTGCCCGACAAAGTCACCTCGCGGTTTACCCAGCCAACAAGACAGGGTGCTGCCGGCACACGGCAGAGAAAAGCGCTTCCCCTGCATTCTTGGCAGCACCATGCCAGCCCACCAAGCGCACGGAATTTACGACTCATCAAAGAGAAAATTCTGTAGCAATCATCAGACTCCCCATCCGGCCTGCCCTTCTACCATCAAGGTATCCCATCCCTCTGGAGCAAGAACATGCCGCTGACCGAATCCCCCCGCCAGGCTACATCCGCCATCAGCAAAGGGCAGGCGCTGCCGCCCGCCACCCTGAGTGACAATTTGCGGCTGCAAGCCAAAACCCTGCTGGGCAGCCTGGGACGGCAAGCCCGTCTCGAACTGGTGAGCCGCGGCATACACATCCCTCCCGCCATTTGCCTGGGCAGTGATCAGCACGGGCAAGTGCAGTTGCTCAGCCCACACCCACAGGCCCGGCAAATCCGTCTGTGGCTGAGAAACAGCCATTACCTGCGCGAGCTGTTCCTGGAACTGAGCAGCCTGTTCGAGCTGCTGCAGGCTTGCAGCACCGAACATGCCTTCCCCGCCAGCCGCCGTTTCTGCCTGGGCCTGACTTCAGCCGGTCCACTGGCTTATTTCGAAGAGTATCCCCAGCTCAAGGCAGCCCATGCCGGCTGAAACTCGACACAGGCATGCAAAAGGGAAGCCGCGGCTTCCCTTTTTCAGTTGCGCCCGGCACACCGCCGCGCCTGTGCATGCACAAAGCGCATTTCTTCCGGATACGGATAGAAATCCTCCATATAGCCAGCGCGGATGCGCTGCTGACGCTGCTGCCAGAATTCCGGCGTCAACAGGTCGCGGTGATGCTGCAAAAAGGTCTTGCGCACCAGCGGGTCGCCCAGCAGGAAGGTGCCGAACTCCTCGGGGAAGACATCGTTGCGCGCCACCGGATACCAGACCTCGCCGGACAGTTCCATTTCCGGATTAGGCGCTTCAGGTATCTGGCGAAAATGGCAATCGGTCAGATATTCGATTTCATCGTAATCGTAGAAGATCACCCGGCCATAACGGGTGACCCCGAAGTTCTTGAACAGCATGTCGCCGGGAAAGATATTGGCGGCAGCCAGCTCCTTGATGGCCAGGCCGTAATCACGGATCACCCGCTCTTTTTCCTGCTCATCGCAGTTCATCAGATACAGGTTCAGCGGCTTCATGCGCCGCTCGATATACAGGTGGCGGATGACAATGCTGTCCTCCCCCTCCTCCATCATCGAAGGTGCCAGGCTGCGCAGCTCCTCGAGCAGCTCCTGGGTAAAACGGCTGCGCGGAAAGGCGACATTGGAAAACTCCAGCGTGTCCGACATCCGTCCCACCCGGTCGTGCCGCTTCACCAGCCGGTACTTCTGCTTCACCGTGTCGCGGTCTATTTCCTTGGGGCCGCCAAACACATCCTTGATCAGCTTGAACACATAGGGATACGACGGCAGGGTGAACACCAGCATCACCAGGCCGCGGATGCCCGGTGCAATGATGAACTGGTCATTGGAATGCTGCAGATGCTGCATGAAATCACGGTAAAAGGTGTTCTTGCCCTGCTTCTGCAAACCCAGCATGGTGTAAAGCTCGGCCTTGGTCTTGCCCGGCAGCATGCTGCGCAGAAACTGCACATAGCCGGAGGGCACTTCCATATCCACCAGAAAGTAGGCGCGGCTGAAGGAAAACAGCACGCCGATACGCCATGGCTCCAACAGCACGGTATCCAGATACAGGCCGCCACTCGCAGCGTGCAATACCGGCACGGCAAAGGGATAGCTCAACCCGCCATTGACCACCTTGCCGAAAATATAAGCAGTCTTGTTGCGGTAAAACGGGGAGGACAGCACCTGTATCTGCAGATTGGCCTCGGCATGCGGCCAGGCGCCGGCAAAGAAATCATTGGCGTATTGCAAGACCAGCGCCAGATCGCGGCGCAGACGGACAAAGGGGCGGCTCCAGCCCATGTCGGCGATGATCTGCCGCATCACCCGGCGCAAGCTGCTGCTGGCCGGGTAGTAACTGCGATAGGACGGCGGATCGGACTCGATATATTCGGTGGAAATGGCCGGCCGGATGAAGATGAAGTCGTTGTTGAAATAATCCCGGTGCAGCATGCGGGTGAACACCGAGTTGAAGAAGGTTTCCGCCAGCTCCGGCTGCTTGTGATTGGTCAGCAGGCCAATGAAATACAGCTTGGCCTGCTGCCATATTTCGTCGTCCAGCAGATCGGCATGAAACTCCCCATGCAGCCGGGCTACCGTTTCCACCACCCGTTCATCGTAAAACTGGATGCGATCACGAATGGCCTGCTGCACCCCCTGCCAGTCGCCGCGCTCGAACAAGCCCTTGGCCTGGCGATTGCAGTTGCGAAACAGCCGGTAGTGCTTGTCAAAACCATCGATCAGGGCCTGAGCGATATCACGCGCCACCGGATTGTAATACTCGGGAATCTGCATGCTCTGGCCTCGGTATGGCCACCGCGCCCATCACACCCGGCGACAGGCACTCATGGCTTGTTTCTGCGGGCAAAGCGGAATGACGGCTGCGGCCCCGCCTTGCTGCCTGACACGCTGCCCTTGCGGGCAGGGGCAGTGCTCTGCCCCGGACGTTCAGCATGCGACAGCGCCGGCAAATCTTCAAGATTCACCTCGATGCTGCGCAGCTCACCCGGCTGCAGTCCATCCAGTTGCCAGGGGCCGATGGCCGCCCGCACCAGGCGCAGCGTGGGCAAGCCCACCTTGGCCGTCATGCGCCGCACCTGGCGGTTCTTGCCTTCACTGATGATGATTTCCAGCCAGCAGTCCGGTACGGTCTTGCGAAAACGTACCGGCGGCTTGCGCTCCCACAGCGCCGGCTGCTCGATCTGCCGCACCTGCGCCGGCCGGGTGACAAAATCACCCAGGTCGACCCCCGCACGCAGGGCCTCCAGCTGTGCCTCGCTCACCCGTCCCTCCACCTGTACCCAGTAGGTCTTGGGCAGCTTCCAGCGCGGGTCGCTGATGCGGTGCTGCAAGGCACCTTCGCCGGTGAGCAACAGCAAACCTTCGCTGTCGGTATCCAGCCGGCCTGCCGGATAGACGCCGGGAAGCGCGATATGGTCTTTCAGCGTGGGATGCAGCTCGTGCCGGGAAAACTGGCAGATGACACCATAAGGCTTGTTGAACAGGATGAGCTGGGACATTTTCTGGCAAACCGTAAACGAGTAATGCGCCGGATGATAGCAAGGAGTGACTGGCGCGGTCATGCCGGACCTTCCCGGCAGGCAACTGCAACAAACTCTTCGCATCCCTGTCAGTTACAGTGGCTATGCTGTGGAGTGCAGCTCACAGCACCGGTGCGGAAAATTCACATTCGAACAGTTGTTTCTCTTGTCGAAATGGCAAAGTTCGGATACTTACAAACAGTGCGCAGATTTGAGGGGTATAATTCATTTCCGAAAGTCACCCGCCAGTCTACGGGCCCATTTGCCACGCACAGCCTGCCTAGCGCAGTCCGGTAAAACGCCCGCGTGCTGCAGTGCCTTTCCACGCGCCTAGCGGAACATCCCCCGGTGTGCGAAAGCCGCCTTGCGCAGTCGTTCTGACGTCAAAATAATCATTGGAGATAGAGTATGCCCACAAAGCAGCCGACCATCATCTACACCCTGACCGACGAAGCACCGGCGCTGGCCACCAGCGCCTTCCTGCCGGTCATTCGTACCTTTACCGGCGCAGCCGGCATCAATGTCGAAACGGCAGATATCTCGGTTGCTGCCCGCGTACTGGCCGAATTTCCCGAATACCTGACTGAAGAACAAAAAGTACCGGACACCCTGAGCGCCCTGGGCAAACTGACCCAGAACCCGGACACCAACATCATCAAGCTGCCCAATATCAGTGCTTCGGTTTCGCAACTGATCGCCTGCATCAAGGAACTGCAAGCCAAGGGCTATGCCCTGCCCGACTACCCGGAACTGCCCGCCACCGACGCCGACCACGCCCTGAAAGCCCGCTACGCCAAGTGCCTGGGCTCCGCCGTGAACCCGGTGCTGCGTGAAGGCAACTCCGACCGCCGCGCGCCGCTGGCGGTGAAGAACTACGCCAAGAAGCACCCGCACTCCATGGGTGAATGGAAGCAATGGTCGCAAACCCATGTATCCCACATGCACCATGGCGACTTCTACCACGGCGAAAAGTCCATGACCCTGGACAAGGCGCGCGATGTGAAGATGGAGCTGACCACCAACAGCGGCAAAACCATCGTGCTCAAGCCCAAGCTGGCACTGCAGGCTGGCGAAATCATCGATTCCATGTTCATGAGCAAGAAGGCACTGTGTGACTTCTACGAACAGGAAATGGAAGACTGCCGCGAATCCGGCATCCTGTTCTCGCTGCACGTGAAAGCCACCATGATGAAGGTGTCCCACCCCATCGTGTTTGGCCACTGCGTGAAGATTTACTACAAGGATGCCTTCGAGAAGCACGGCAAGCTGTTCGAAGAGCTGGGCGTGAACGTGAACAACGGCATGGCCAATCTGTACGAAAAAATCGAGACCCTGCCGGCCACCAAGCGCGAAGAAATCATCCGCGACCTGCACGCCTGCCAGGAACACCGCCCGCGTCTGGCCATGGTGGATTCCGCCAAGGGCATCACCAACTTCCACTCGCCCAACGACGTGATCGTCGATGCCTCCATGCCGGCCATGATCCGCAACGGCGGCAAGATGTGGGGTGCCGATGGCAAGCCGGCCGACTGCAAGGCCGTCATGCCGGAATCCACCTTTGCCCGTATCTATCAGGAGATGATCAACTTCTGCAAATGGCACGGCAACTTCGATCCGAAAACCATGGGCACCGTGCCCAATGTGGGCCTGATGGCACAAAAGGCCGAAGAATACGGCTCGCACGACAAGACCTTTGAAATCGCCGAAGACGGCGTGGCCAACATCGTCGACCTGGCTACCGGTGAAGTGCTGCTGAGCCAGAACGTGGAAGCCGGCGACATCTGGCGCATGTGCCAGGTGAAGGACGCGCCGATCCGCGACTGGGTGAAGCTGGCCGTGACCCGCGCCCGCAACTCCGGCATGCCGGCCGTATTCTGGCTGGACCCGTACCGTCCGCACGAAAAGGAACTGATCAAGAAGGTGGAAACCTACCTGAAGGATCACGACACCAGCGGTCTGGAAATCCACATCATGTCGCAAGTGCGCGCCATGCGCTTCACCCTGGAACGCGTCGCCCGCGGCCTGGACACCATCTCGGTCACCGGCAACATCCTGCGCGACTACCTGACCGACCTGTTCCCCATCATGGAACTGGGCACCTCGGCCAAGATGCTGTCCATCGTGCCGCTGATGGCTGGTGGTGGCATGTATGAAACCGGTGCCGGTGGCTCCGCACCGAAGCATGTACAACAGCTGCTGGAAGAAAACCACCTGCGCTGGGACTCTCTGGGCGAATTCCTGGCCTTGGCGGTGTCGCTGGAAGAACTGGGCATCAAGACCGGCAACAACAAGGCCAAGATCCTGGCCAAGACCCTGGATGCCGCCACCGGCAAGCTGCTGGACAACGACAAGTCGCCGTCGCGCCGCACCGGCGAGCTGGACAACCGTGGCAGCCAGTACTATCTGGCCAGCTACTGGGCCGAAGCACTGGCCGAGCAGACCGAAGATGCCGAACTGCAAGCCCAGTTCGCTCCGCTGGCCAAGCAGCTGGCAGACAGCGAGCAGCAAATCATCGCCGAGCTGAAGGCCGTACAGGGCCAGCCGGCCGATATCGGCGGCTACTACCTGCCGGATGCCGCCAAGTGCCAGGCCGTGATGTGCCCGAGCGCCACCTTTAACGCAGCCCTGAAAGCTGCCCTGGCCTAAGCCAGCACTGGCGCACTGTCGTGCGCATGCCCTCCCCCACAGCGCCAGGATTCGTCCTGGCGCTTTTTTTGTCCGCCCTTGCCCTGCCAACGATTTTCCAGAAAATTTGTCTGATAATCCTCTGCAAGCGCCCCGCCACGGTCTAGGCTGAGTGAGTGGAGAGACTCTGCGGACAGCCGCAGCCCCTTACCCCAGACAAGGAGAGAACAACAATGAGTGAATCCCATATCAAGGTTCCCGCAGCAGGACAGAAAATCATTCCGGGGCAAGCCATCCCCGACCACCCCATCATTCCCTTTATCGAAGGTGATGGCATCGGCATCGACATCACCCCGGTGATGATCAAGGTCATTGATGCCGCCGTGGCAAAAGCCTATGGCGGGGCCAAGAAAATCCACTGGATGGAAGTGTATGCCGGCGAGAAATCCACCCGCCTGTACGGGCCGGACGAATGGCTGCCCAAGGAAACCTTCGATGCACTGAAAGAATACGCGGTCTCGATCAAGGGCCCGATGACCACGCCGGTAGGAGGCGGCATCCGCTCGCTCAATGTGGCCCTGCGCCAGGAGCTGGATCTCTACCAGTGCGTACGTCCGGTACAGTACTTTCAGGGCGTACCCTCGCCGCTCAAGCAACCGGAACTGGTCAATATGGTGATCTTCCGCGAGAACACCGAAGACATCTATGCCGGTATCGAATGGCAAGCCGGCTCCGATGCCGTCAAGAAAGTGATCGCCTTCCTGCAAAATGAAATGGGCGTGAAGAAAATCCGCTTCCCGGACAGCTCCGGCATCGGCATCAAGCCCATCTCGGTCGAGGGCACCGAGCGCCTGGTACGCGCGGCGCTCAACTACACCATTGCCAATGACCGCAGCAGCCTCACCATCGTCCACAAGGGCAATATCATGAAGTTTACCGAAGGCAACTTCCGTGATACCGCCTATGCGCTGGCACGCCGCGAATTCGGCGCCGAACTGATTGCCGGCGGCCCGTGGTGCAAATTCAACAATCCGAAAACCGGCCGCGAAATCATCGTCAAGGACGCCATTGCCGATGCCTTCCTGCAGCAAATCCTGCTGCGCCCGGCCGAATACGATGTGATTGCCACCACCAATCTCAACGGCGACTACATCTCCGATGCCCTGGCCGCGCAAGTCGGCGGCATCGGCATTGCCCCGGGCGCCAATATCTCGGACCAGTATGCCTGCTTCGAAGCCACCCACGGCACGGCGCCCAAATACGCCGGGCTGGACAAGGTCAACCCCGGCTCGCTCATCCTGTCGGCGGAAATGATGCTGCGCCACCTGGGCTGGACCGCCGCCGCTGACCTGGTGATCAAGTCCATGGAAGCCGCCATTGCCGACAAGCAGGTCACCTACGACTTTGCCCGGCTGATGGAAGGTGCGACCGAAGTGTCCTGCTCGGGCTTTGGCGACGCCATGATCGCCCGCATGTAAGCCAGCAACAGGCCCATCCCGCCACAAGGCCCGCCCCAGCGGGCCTTGTTCGCTTCAGTCATCCACCAAGGCGCGCGCCGCATCCAGCACCCGCGTTTTTGTCGCATCCACCCGCTTGCCGGCACGCCAGGCCATCATCACCTCCCAATGCCATGCCGGCAGCTCCGGCAGGCACAGCCTGACCAGGGTGCCATCCTGCAGATCCGCCTTGATCGACAGTTCCGGCATGAAAGAGACAAAATGATGGCGCAATACCAGCTCACGCGCGGCCGAGGCCGGCTGCACCGCATGAATCGGGCTGGGCAGCTGCCGCACCATGCGGATCTGCTGGATCAGGCTCTCGCACTCATCTCCCCAGAACTGCGGCGCAATACGGTGCCGGGCAATATCGGCCAGCGCCAGCGGCCCGCCAAGGCCCGCCAAGGGATGAGCGGCAGCCACCACCGCAACAATGGGAGAGCGCCACAGCAGCTCCATCTGGATGCCGGCCATGGCCGGACATTTCAGCACAAAGCCCACCTCCACCTGCCCGGTCAGCAGGTCTTGCATGATCTGCTGCGAATGGTCGGTGCTGCAACGAATCTCCATCGGCGCATCCGCCAGCTTCATCAGCAAGGGGCCAAACACCGGCGAGGTCAGCGATGGCAGGCAGGATAGCCGGATGCGCGGCACACTGGGAGTGCCCTGCATGGCCTCCAGCCCTTGCCGGTAAGCCGCAAGCGACTGGCGCGCCGCGACAAGAAAAGCCTGACAGGCATTGGTGGCCACCGCACCGCGCCGATGCCGGGTAAACAGGCGGACATCCCACTGTTGCTCCAGCAGGCTGATGCGCTGGCTGACCTGTGGCTGCGACCAGCCACGCTTGGCCGCCGCCTGGCTGAAACTGCTCAGCTCAGCCACATCCAGCAATAACTCCAGATCAGACAAAGCCACAGACATAAGAAAATCGCATATGAAATATTAGTAGAAGTCGACTTACATAATAGCAGGCCGCCTCCCTAAAATGCTGTTCGAATGAGGAGAGCACATGGCTTCCGCACAAAGGGCACGCAAACTGGGCAAGGCATTCATCCTGCTGGACAACCTGCTGGTGATATTCGGTTTCTTCATGGTTTTTCCGCTGATCAGCCTGCACTTTGTCGATCAGCTAGGCTGGAGTGCCAGTGTCGTCGGCCTGGCACTGGCCATGCGCCAGTTCATGCAACAGGGGCTGGGCCTGTTCGGCGGTTCGCTGGCCGACCGCTACGGCGCCAAGCCATTGATTGTCTGCGGCATGCTGCTGCGTGCCGCCGGCTTTGCCTGCATGGCACTGGCTCATGCCCCCTGGCTGCTGTTTGCCTCATGCCTGCTCTCCGGTCTGGGCGGGACCCTGTTCGATCCGCCACGCACCGCGCTGGTGGCCAAACTGGTACGGCCCGCAGAGCGGCCACACTTCTACGCCATCCTGATGATGCAGGACAGCGCCGGTGCGGTGGCAGCCGCCCTGCTGGGTTCCTGGCTGCTGCAATTCGACTTTCGCTGGGTGGGTCTGGCAGGCTGCGCCATGTTCATGCTGGCCGCCCTGGTCAATGCCCTGTTGCTGCCGCCGTACCGGGTCGCCACGGGCAAGAGCTCTCCCTGGCACGCCATGCGTACCGTCTTGCACGACAGGCGCTACATGCGCTTTGTACTGACCCTGAGCGGCTATTACATGCTTGCGGTACAAGTGATGCTGCTGGTGCCGGTCACCATCAAGCAACTGACAGGCAGCTATCAGGCCGTAGGCTGGATGTATATGCTGGAAACCTGCCTGTCACTCAGCCTGCTTTATCCGCTGGCACGCTGGGGAGAGCGGTATTTGCGACGCGAGCAGCGCATGCTGATCGGCCTGGCACTGATGAGCATCAGCCTGGCCAGCATGAGCGGCGTGCGACACCCACTGGCTGCCTTCACCATTCTGGCCCTGTTCTTTCTTGGCTCCATCATCATGGAACCGGCGCGGGAAACCTATGTCGCCAGTCTGGCCAAGACGCATGCCCGTGCCAGCTATCTGGGCTGCAGCCGGATTGGCCTGGCCTTGGGCGGTGCTGTGGGCTATGTTGGAGGAGGGTGGCTGCTGGACATGTCCCGCCAATGGCAGCTGCCGGCGCTACCCTGGCTGAGCCTGGCCATGGTGGGCAGCATCACTTTGCTGGCACTCTGGGGGCAGTTGCTGCGCCCCGGAGTCGGCATACGCTGTGCCAGCAGTACCGTTTGATGAAAAAACAAAACCCGCCAGTTGGCGGGGTTCTGTTTGAAGCTGTCGGGACGTTGACCGGTCAGGTCAGCGCACCTGGCAATCCTGGCGCATCCTCTGCCTGATCAGGCAGCCTGGATGTTCGACGCTTGCTTGCCCTTCGGGCCGCTAACGATGTCAAAGCTTACACGTTGACCCTCTTTCAGGGTCTTGAAGCCTTGCATATTGATGGCGGAGAAATGGGCAAACAGGTCTTCACCACCCTCATCCGGGGTAATAAAGCCAAAGCCTTTAGCGTCGTTGAACCACTTAACGGTACCAATTGACATGTTACTTCCTTGATTGACTATGGCTGGTGAGGCCGACCAACTTAAAGCCTGCTGTCCATTCCGGCTTATCCGGGAATGCCAAACAGCTAAGCCAAGCACCTGAACAGCATTTCTACGCAACCATCGTGATAGCGTCAAGTCCAAAAGGAATTCGCACTCGCCCCTTGAAAAAAAGTCTGGGGGAACCAAAATTGAAGTAAACCGCGGTTTAACTGAAAGTCGACATGTCCACGCAGTTCAGCAACGACGCCGTCAAAGAGGTGTCAAGGGTGAGGACCACCCCTCCCCCCATGTATAAGGTATTGTTATTGAACGATGATTTCACCCCAATGGAATTTGTGGTGGAAGTGTTGCAGCAGTTGTTCCACATGAACAGGGAAAAGGCTACCCAAGTCATGTTGCAAGTCCATACGCAAGGTCACGGCGTGTGTGGCGTTTATACCAAAGACGTGGCTGCCACCAAGGTTGAACAGGTGTCGCAATTTGCCAAAGCACACCAGCATCCGCTTCAGTGCGTAATGGAGGAAAACTGATGATTGCCCAGGAGCTTGAAGTAAGCCTGCATATGGCGTTCATGGACGCCAGGCGCAAGCGCCACGAGTTCATCAGCGTGGAGCATTTGCTGCTTGCCATGATCGACAATCCCTCCGCCGCCGATGTTTTGCGCGCCTGCGGGGCCAATCTCGACCAGCTGAAAAAACAGCTGGGCGACTTCATCGACGAACACACCCCTACCGTCCCGGGGGAAACCGAGGTCGAAACCCAACCCACGCTGGGCTTCCAGCGGGTGATTCAACGCGCCATCCTGCATGTGCAGTCTTCCGGCAAGAAGGAAGTGACTGGCGCCAACATTCTGGTGGCCATCTTCGGTGAAAAAGACTCACATGCCGTGTATTACCTGCATCAACAGGGAATTTCACGGCTGGATGTGGTCAATTTCATCTCGCACGGCATTACCAAACAGCGCTCGCCGCAACACCCGCCCGAGCCACGCGAACAACACAACGAATCCGAGGGCGAAGAGCAATCTGCCGGTCCGGGTGGCGCGCTGGAAAACTACACGCTCAACCTCAACCAGCAGGCACGCGATGGCAAGATCGACCCGCTGATTGGTCGTGAGCACGAGCTGGAACGCACGGTGCAAATCCTCTGCCGTCGCCGCAAGAACAACCCGCTGCTGGTGGGTGAAGCCGGCGTGGGCAAGACGGCCATTGCCGAGGGGCTGGCACGGCGCATCGTCAACAACGAAGTGCCCGATGTCCTGTCCAAGGCCACCGTTTATGCGCTGGACATGGGCGCCCTGCTGGCTGGCACCAAGTACCGCGGCGATTTCGAGCAGCGCCTCAAGGCCGTCATCAAGCAACTGACCGAAGATGAACACGCCATCCTGTTCATCGACGAGATTCACACGCTGATCGGGGCTGGTGCGGCTTCCGGCGGTACGCTGGATGCTTCCAACCTGCTGAAGCCGGCGCTGTCCAATGGCAGCCTGCGCTGCATTGGTGCCACTACGTATAACGAATACCGCGGCATTTTCGAAAAGGACAACGCCCTGTCGCGGCGTTTCCAGAAGATCGATGTGGCCGAGCCGACCGTGGAACAGACCGTGGAAATCCTCAAGGGGCTGAAATCGCGCTTCGAGGCCCATCACGGCGTGAAGTACACCCAGTCCGCGCTGTCCACTGCGGCAGAGCTGTCGGCCCGCTATATCAACGACCGTCACCTGCCGGACAAGGCCATCGACGTGATCGACGAAGCTGGGGCGGCACAGAAGATCCTGCCCAAGTCGCGGCAGAAAAAGGTGATCAACAAGTCCGAGATCGAAGAGATCGTGGCCAAGATTGCCCGCATTCCGCCGAAGACGGTGTCCACGGATGACCGCAATGTGCTGAAAAACCTGGAGCGCGATTTGCGCAACGTGGTGTTCGGCCAGGACAAGGCCATCGAAAGCCTGGCCACGGCCATCAAGATGACGCGCTCCGGCCTGGGCAATCCGCAAAAACCCATCGGCTCCTTCCTGTTCTCCGGACCAACCGGGGTGGGCAAGACCGAAGTGGCCAAGCAGCTGGCCTATGTGCTGGGCGTGGAGCTGATTCGCTTTGACATGTCGGAGTACATGGAGCGCCATGCGGTCAGCCGTCTGATCGGTGCGCCTCCGGGCTATGTCGGCTTCGAGCAGGGCGGTCAACTGACCGAGGCCATCAGCAAGCATCCTTATGCCGTACTGCTGCTGGACGAGATCGAAAAAGCCCATCCCGACATCTACAACGTACTGTTGCAGGTGATGGACCATGGCACCCTGACCGATAACAACGGCCGCAAGGCGGACTTCCGCAACGTGGTGATCATCATGACCACCAATGCCGGTGCCGAAGCCATGTCCAAGCCGACACTGGGCTTTACCCAGTCCAAGGCTGCCGGTGATGAAATGGCCGACATCAAGCGCCTGTTCAGCCCGGAATTCCGTAACCGGCTGGATGCCACCATCTCCTTCAAGATGCTGGATGAGCAGATCATCATGCAGGTGGTGGACAAGTTCCTGATGCAGCTGGAACACCAGCTCAGCGACAAGAAGGTGGAAATCCACTTTACCGATGCGCTGCGCGCCTTCCTGGCCAAACGTGGCTTTGACCCGCTGATGGGGGCACGCCCGATGGCGCGGCTGATTCAGGACACCATCCGCAAGGCACTGGCCGACGAGCTGCTGTTTGGCCGCCTGTCCAACGGCGGAGAGGTGACAGTCACTGTCAACGAGCAGGATGTCGTCGAGCTGCAATTCGACCAGGAAACCCTGGCTGCCGAACCAGCCTGACGCATCTCGCCATCAACACAACGCCCGCATGCTGTGCGGGCGTTTTCTTTTGGCGCGCCCTCCCGACTCAGCCGCGCGGGTGATGCTGGGCATGCAGCTGCTTGAGCCGCTCCCGCGCCACATGGGTGTAAATCTGCGTGGTGGAAATATCAGAGTGTCCCAGCAGCAGCTGCACCACGCGCAGGTCGGCACCATGATTGACCAGATGCGTGGCAAAGGCGTGTCGCAGCACGTGCGGACCAATGGGCGGCAAGCCCTGCTGCCGCGCATAGCTGGCAATCAGGTGCCAGGCCATCTGCCGTGTCATGCCTGCCTTGCGCTGGGTGACAAACACCGCATCACAGGGCAGCCCGCCCAACAACAGCACACGGGCCTCCCTGAAGTAGCGCTCCAGCCAGTCCAGTGCAATCTCCCCCAAGGGCACCATGCGCTCCTTGTTGCCCTTGCCGCGGGTAATGATCAGGCCGGTCACCATGTCCAGCTGCTGCAGCGTCAGCCCGACCAGTTCGGATACGCGCAAGCCGGTGGCATAGAGTACTTCGAACATGGCCCTGTCGCGCAGACCCAGCGGTGTTTCCACATCGGGCGCCTGCAACAGCAGCTCGACCTGGCCCTCAGACAGCGCCTTGGGCAAGCGCTGCCCCAGCTTGGGATTGCCCAGATGCGTGGTCGGATCATCAGCCCTCTGGCCGCTGGCCAGCAGAAACTGGTAGTAGCGCCGCAAGCAGGATAGCTGGCGAGCACGGGTGGCTGGCTTTTCGGTATCAACCGCCATCAGCAAGGCGCGCTGAATAAGCGCCTGATCCGCCGTATCCAGCTCGGCATCCTGCGCCTGCAACTGCCGCTGCAGCTTGAGCAGGTCGCGACGGTAAGCGGCCAGCGTATTGGCGGACAGCCCGTCGCTCAGCCACAGATGATCCAGAAACCGGTCTATGCTCTCGCCACTCATGCCCTACCCTCACCTTGCCCCGGTTGCAGACGCAAAAAAAGCGCAAGGCAGCTGCCTTGCGCTTTCATCATACCTGACGGTATCAGGATCAGCCTTGCTTGCGAGCCGGCAGTTTTTCCTTGATACGTGCAGACTTGCCGGTACGACCACGCAGGTAGTACAGCTTGGCGCGACGTACATCACCACGGCGCTTCACTTCTACGGAAGCCACCAGCGGGGAGTAGGACTGGAAAGTACGCTCAACACCTTCACCGGCGGACATCTTGCGCACGATGAAAGAGCTGTTCAGACCACGGTTACGCTTGGCGATCACCACGCCTTCGTAAGCCTGCAGACGTTCGCGGTTACCTTCCTTTACCTTGACATGAACCACAACGGTATCGCCAGGAGCGAATTCCGGGATGGTCTTGCCCAGGCGGGCGATTTCTTCTTGCTCGAGTTTCTGGATCAGATCCATGTGTTACTCCGGTTTTTTGAGGATATCTTGTTCCTGCTGGTACTCTGCCAGCAGCCGAGATTCCTGTTTTGTCAAAGAGCGGCCTTGCAGCAGATCCGGGCGACGTTGCCACGTCCGTCCCAGCGCCTGCTTCAAGCGCCACTTGGCAATCAGTGCATGATTTCCGGATAGCAGTACATCCGGCACCCGCATGCCCTGATAGTCTTCGGGTCGGGTATAGTGCGGACAATCAAGGAGTCCGTTCACAAATGAATCTTCATAAGCAGACTGGGCATCGTTGAGCACATCAGGAAGCAGCCGGATGACTGCATCCATCAGCACCATGGCCGGTAGCTCACCACCGGACAACACATAGTCGCCAATGGAAATCTCCTCATCCACCTGGCGCTCGATCAAGCGCTCATCCACCCCTTCGTAACGGCCGCACAATACAATGAGACCGGGACGTCGGGACAGCTCCACCGCTTTCTCGTGCGACAAGGCACGGCCCTGCGGTGACAGGTAAATCACATGGCTCTCTTCGACACCTGCTGCCTGCTGTCGCGCCTTGGCTGCCGTAATGGCAGCTTCCAGCGGTTCGATCAGCATCAGCATGCCAGGCCCACCACCATAGGGACGGTCGTCCACACGGCGGTAGTTGTCATGGGTGAAATCGCGTGGATTCCATTTCTGGAAATCCCAAATGCCCAAATCAAGCGCCCGCTGGCTTACGCCAAAGCGGGCGATGGCATCGAACATTTCCGGAAACAGCGTGATGGCATCGATATGCATCAGTAGTCGAGGCCCCAGTCTACTGAAATGCTGGCCTCGGCCAGATTTACATTCAGCACAAACTGGCCGACAAAGGGAATCAGCCGCTGGCCGTATTCACCTTCAACTACCAATACGTCGTTGGCGCCGGTTTCCATCAGTTCGGTCACCTTGCCAAGCACCACGCCTTGCTGGTTGACGACAGACAGGCCGATCAGATCGGACCAGTAATATTCGTCTTCACCGGCTTCCGGCAATTCACTACGGGGAACGGCAACCTGCAGGCCGCGCAGGGCTTCCGCCCCATCACGATCGTCAACGCCTTGCAGCTTGGCGGATAAACCCTTAGGTTGCACTGCCCCGTTTTCAAATGTGTACGGCTTCCAGCTGTCATCCTTGCCCAGCCACCAGACCGGGTAGTCAAACAGACCGTCAGCGTATTCGGTATCGGCCTGGACTTTCACCCAGCCCTTGATACCGAAGGCGCCACGCACAAACCCCATCAAGACGAGATCTTCTTTGCGCATGCGCCTTAGTCCGTTAGTTGAGTCAACGAACGATTAGGCAGCAACCTTCTGCTCTTTCAGCAGCTTGGCTACGGCGTCGGTAACCTGAGCGCCAACGCCGATCCAGTAGTTCAGACGATCGGAAGTCAGGCGCACGCGCTCTTCCTTCTCGTTAGCTACCGGGTTGTAGAAGCCAACGCGCTCGATGAAGCGACCGTCACGACGGTTACGGGAATCGGTCACCACGATGTTGTAGAACGGACGGTTCTTGGCGCCGCCACGTGCCAGACGAATCACTACCATTGTCGATTGTCCTTAGATAAAAACGGTATCGTAGAAAAGCCCACGATTCTATGGCACTTTTCCCTTATCTTGCAAGCGCTTAATACGCTTGCGGCCCGGTGTGGCCCATATCAGCAGGCAGGACAGCCCTGTTTGACGGATAAAAACCACACCCCATGACCACCCGGGCGGCCATTCGCCACCCATGCTGCCTTACAGGATTTTGGTCACGATGGTCAGCGCCCGGTCTTCCGGGTGGGTTTCCACGGTAAAGCCCAGCTTGTGCATCAGCTTGAGCATGCCCTTGTTGCCGGCCAGCACTTCGCCACGCATGACCTTCAGCCCTTGCTCGCGGGCGGCATCAAACAAGGCATTCATCAAGATGTAGCCAATGCCCTTGCCCTGCCACTTGTCAGCAACTTCCAGCGCGAACTCGCAGCCCTCGTTGTCCGGGTCGGTAATGAAACGCGCCACCGCCTGCTGCTCCTCGCCTTTTTCCGTCTCGCAGGTCATGGCCAGCGCCATCTCGCGGTCGTAATCGAGCTGAGTGAAGCGCACCAGCATGGTCTGTGACAGCTGCTTGATGCTGGACATATAGCGGTTGTAGCGGCTTTCGTCGGACAGGGTCCGCACGAACTCCTGCTGCATTTCGGCATCTTCCGGCCGCACCGGACGGATGGTGACCGCCATGCCATCGTTGAGCGTGGCACTGCGTACCATGTGCATGGGGTAAGGCATGATGGCCATGTGGCCATAGCGTTTCACATCGGGCTTGAGTGGCTCGACGATGATGCGCGCATCCAGGGCGATGACCCCTTTTTCATCCGCCACCAGCGGATTGATGTCCATCTCGCGCAGTTCCGGCAGCTCGCATACCATTTCCGACACATGCAGCAGCACATCCACCAGCTCATCCATGTCCACGGCGGGCAGGTTCTTGAAGGCGCCCAGCAGTTGGCCGATGCGCGTCTTGCGTATCATGCTGCCGACCAGATACTTGTTGAGCGGTGGCAAAGACAGGGCGCGGTCATGCATCACTTCGACCGCGATACCACCGGCACCAAAGGTGATCACCGGCCCGAACGAGCTGTCATGGGTCACCCCCACCATCACCTCGCGGGCAAAGCGCCGCTTGCGCATGGGCTGTACCGAGATGCCATCGATGCGTGCTTCCGGCATGGCCTGGTGCGCGCGTTCCAGAATGCCCCGGAAGGCCGCACGCAAGGTGGCTTCGTTGCTGATGTTCAGCTCCACGCCGCCGACATCGGATTTGTAGATGATGTCCGGTGAATCGATCTTCAGCACCACCGGGTAGTGGATCTGCTCGGCCAGTGCCACGGCCTCGTCTTCGGTACGCGCCAGCAGGGTCGGGTTGACCGGAATGCGGAAAGCCGCCAGCACCTCCTTGGATTCCCGTTCGGAGAGCACGGTGCGTCCCTCCGCCATGGCGCCGGCGATGGCGGCACGGGCGCGGCTGAGATCCGGGGCCTCGCGCTTGCCCTCCAGCGGGCTGGGGGTCTGCAACAGCAGCTGCTGGTTGTGATGGTAGGAGGCCAGGTTGCGGAATACCTCGATGCCATATTCCGGCGCACGGAAATGGGCACACTTGGCCTTGGAAAACAGGTCGCGGCTTTCCGACACCTTGGCATCCCCCAGCCAGGACAGGAACATCGGCTTGCTCGATTCACGCTGCAGGCCAATCATCAGCTGCGCCGTGGTCAGGTGATCCGTGCCGGCCTGCGGGGTGAAGATCACCAGTACCCCATCCACATTGGGGTCGTCGATACAGGCCTTTACCGCCGTGCGAAAACGCACCGGGCTGGCGTCGCCGATCAGGTCGATGGGGTTGCCATGCGACCAGTTGCGCGGCAAGGCATTGTTGAGCAGCTCCATGGTGCTGTCGCTCAGCCTGGCCAGCTCCACGCCATTGGTATATGCACTGTCGGCCGCCAGCACACCGGGGCCGATACCGTTCGTCACAATGGCCAGCCGTTTGCCACCCACGCGGAAATTGGCCGCCAGCACCTTGGCCGCGGTAAACAGCTGGGCAATGGAGGACACGCGCAATACACCGGCTCGCGACAGCGCCGCGTCAAACACATCGCCACTCTCGATCAGGTTGCTCGAATGCGTCACCCCGGTCACATCGTCCTGGTAACGACCAGACTTGATCACCACCACCGGCTTGGTACGGGCGGCCGCACGCAGTGCACTCATGAAACGGCGCGCATGATGAATGTGGTGAACATGCAACAGAATGCCCTGGGTGAAGTTATCTGCCACCAGGTAATCCAGGATCTCACCGAAATCGACATCCAGCGCCTCGCCCACCGAAATCACGCTGGAAAAACCGATGCCCTTGCTGTCGGCCCAGTCCAGCATGGCGGTACACAAGGCAGAGGACTGCGACACCAGCGCCATATTGCCCGGGCGCACCTTGCTGGTGTAGTTGGTGGCATTGAAACCGGCCACCGGTCGCATCAGGCCCAGTACATTCGGCCCCAGCACACGGATGCCGTAATGGCGGGCAATCGAGACCGATTCATTCAGGATCTCGCGCTCCAGCTGTTCGCTGTCGGAAAACTCCTTGGCCAGCAGCACCGCCTTGATGCCCTTCTTGCCACAGTCTTTGATGATGGCCGGCAGGGTGCGGATTGCGGTACACACCACCGCCATATCCACCGCCGCGTCGATCAGGCGTACCGACGGCACGGCCGGAATGCCACCGACCACTTTGTGATTGAGATTGACCGGAAACAGCTTGCCTTGAAAATTGCCAGCCAGCAGGTTGGCAAACACCGCCTGACCGATGGACCCCGGGGTATCGCTGGCACCGACAACCGCGACATTACGCGGCGAAAAGAGCGAAGTAAGGTAGTGAGGCCTCATGGCAGTAGTTCCAGTTCTGTTGAATCAAGCAATAAAGCATCGTTTAAAGGCGCCTTGCCGGATGCCGTGGCAGCTGACGAGCGAAAACCCTTTGTGACACAGCGGCTTGCGTTAACCATGCCGCCATTATTTCCCGATCATGTTGCGACAGTATTGTGCATTGCACAATAAGGAGTAACGATAATACAAATCACCCTCCCCTACTGGCACACAGGCCAGCGCCGCTGGCAGGGCAGCAGATCGCCACGGTTGGCCGCAAGCCATCTTCCCGCAAACATCAACATGTCATGTTGACTTCAGGCAAGCAGGCCACAAATGAATTTTATAGCAAAGACCAATGGCACCTGACGGACCCGGGGCCGCTTTACTGGTGGTAATCGCACTGCAATATTGCTAATCTTGCCTGCTTGGCAACCCATTGCGTTGCATCGCAACAAATTCATTCAGCCCGCCCGCAGCACGCTGGCGAGCAGGAGTCAGCCCATCATGACGAAGCGCGTCGTCACCCTTGCCCACTACTATACCCAGCCGGAAATCCAGCAGATGGCTGACAAGGTGGGAGACAGCCTGGAGCTGTCCTTGTACGCCAAAGAAGCCAATGCCGACATCATCGTGTTTGCCGGCGTCCGTTTCATGGCCGAAACCGCCAAAATCCTCAACCCGCAGGCCGAAGTCATCCTGCCGGATGCAGGCTCCACCTGTTCGCTGGTGACCCAGACGGATGTCACTGCGCTCAAGGCCTGGCGCGAAAGCCACCCCGACCACGTGCATGTGTCGTACATCAACTCCAGCGCCGAACACAAGGCGCTGTCCGACTGGATTGTCACCAGCCGCAATGTCGACGACATCATTGCCCACCTGTATGCCGAGGGCAAAAAGGTCATCTTCTCGCCCGATCGCAATATGGGCGGTTATCTGAACGACCAGTACGGCTACGACATGCCGCTGTGGTCCGCCGTGTGCGAAGTACACGACAAGTTCAATGAAGCCGCACTGGACGAAGCCTTTGCCGCCGCCAGCGGTGAAAAATACCTGATCGCCCACCCGGAAAGCCCGCTGCCGGTGTTGAAGAAAGCCGATTACGTCGGCTCCACCTCCGGCATGCTTAACTGGGTCAAAGCGTTCAAGGGTGACAGCAAGGCGGTGATTTTCGTCGCTACCGAAGACGGCATTCTCTACAACATGGGCCTGGCCCGCCCGGACCTGGACCTGCGCCAGGCGCCGATTTACGCCGGCTGCCAGTGCAACTCCTGTCCTTACATGAAGATGAATACCATCGAGGCCGTCAAACGCGCCCAGCAAGGCGAGGGCCTGCGCATCGACTACCTCAGCAGCGCACAGATGGATGCCGCCCGCGTCCCCATTGAACGCATGCTCGACTTCAGCCAGCGCTACTACGCCTGATCATGCAAACCCGCCACGGCGGGTTTTTCTTTGTCTGTCATGCCGCTGCGGTTTTCCACAGCGCCACGGCAGCGATACAATCAGGCGTCCAACCTGGAAGCACAGCATGAAGTTCCTGATCAGCAATGATGACGGCTATTTTTCCCCGGGGATCCGTACCCTGGCCGAAACCCTGTCCCGTCATGGAGAGGTTGTCGTCGTGGCCCCCGAGCGAGACCGCAGCGGAGCCAGCAATTCGCTGACACTGGACAGACCGCTCACCGTACGCCAGGCCGCCAACGGCTTTCACTATGTCAATGGCACTCCCACCGACTGTGTGCATCTGGCGGTAACCGGCCTGCTGGACTTCCGTCCCGACATGATTTTCAGCGGCATCAACCATGGCCCCAATATGGGCGACGACACCATTTACTCCGGTACGGTGGCCGCCGCCACCGAAGGCTTTCTGCTCGGCATCCCTGCCGTTGCCATCTCGCTGGCCGGCTACAGCGGCCAGCATTTTGCCAGCGCCGCCCAGGTAGCCGATCAACTGGTCACCCGCTGCAAACAGCAGCCATTTGCCCAGCCGGTGCTGCTCAATGTCAACGTCCCGGATGTTCCGCCAGAACAGCTGCAAACCATGCAGGTCACCCGGCTGGGACGCCGCCATCATGCCGAACCGGTAATCAAAGCAAAGAATCCGCGCGGAGAGACGATATACTGGGTAGGACCGGTCGGCAGTGCACAAGATGCCGGCCCAGGCACCGACTTCGCCGCCATCGCGGGCAACCATGTGTCGGTTACCCCGCTGATGCTCGACCTCACCGCTTTCGGCCAACTGGACGGAATCAACACATGGCTTCATCCGTGACACAAGACAGTCAGGCTTATGGCATGCTGTCCGATCGAACCCGCAAGCGCATGGTAGAACGCTTGCGCCAGGCTGGCGTACAGGACGAGCGAGTGCTCAATGCCATGTCCGAAGTCCCGCGCCACCTGTTTGTCGATCAGGCACTGGCCACGCGCGCCTATGACGATGTGTCCCTCCCCATCGGCCACGGCCAGACCATCTCGCAGCCACATACCGTGGCCCGGATGACTGAAATCCTGCTGGCCGGACGCAAACCGGGGAAAATACTGGAAATCGGCACTGGCTGCGGCTATCAGACCGCCGTACTGTTGAAGACCGGGGCCGAGGTGTACTCCATTGAACGACTTGGCGTTCTGCTGGACAAAGCAAGACGCAATCTGCGGGCAGCCAAGCTGGTCCACGCACGACTGGTACACGGCGATGGCCACTTCGGCCTGGCGGAAGCCGCACCGTTCGAAGGCATCATCATGACCGCTGCAGCACGCAATATTCCGGAAGCACTGGTCGAGCAGATGGCGGAAGGCGGGCGTCTGATCATGCCCGTTGGCGATACCGAACAGCATTTGTGGTTGCTGGAGAAGACGACGCAAGGCTTGCAAAAGACCCGGCTGGATCCGGTGAAATTTGTCCCACTATTGCCCGGCCGTAACTAACTCTTGCAAAAACACCACACATAACCTGTCAAATGATTTACAAAACCCAACTAACTGACATATAAAATCTCCAGGCATGCATAAACAGCATTCAAAGCGTTGGCTTGCGGCGTCACTGACGGCCGCCGTTCTTACCGGTTGCAGCAGCATGGCGCAACAAGCAGCGCCGGTAGAATCCGCCCGCCCGGCCCAGATCGCCGCGGGTACTGGCATCAGCAAACCGGCTCCCGCACCGGTCGCCGAAGTCGCCGTGGCCAGCCCCTACCAGAGTAGTGGCAGCCTGGCTGCCAGACCGGTGCAATCTGGCGCTGGCGAAAAGACCCATGTGGTACAACCAGGTGAAAACCTGTATCGCATCTCGCTGAACAACGGGTTGAAGTACAAGGATGTTGCGGCATGGAACAATCTGCCGGACACCAATATCAAGGTCGGTCAGGTCTTGCGCCTGACACCACCGGATTCGACCGGCAATACGGTGCCGCCCACTGCGGCCAAAACGGCGGAAACCGTAACGGTAGTGCAGCAAAGTTCGCGTAATACTGCTGTAGTAGAAAATGGTAATCCGGCAGCGACGAGCAGCAAGAACTACCCCAAAGCGCTCAAACTGCCCTACTCGGAAGAGGCAGCCCGCAGCCTGGCACAACAAAGCGAAGGTAGTGCCGGCAAGAAGGCGGTGATCGGCAAAAACAGCAGCGCTTCAGCTCCGATCGCACAAGCCGATAAAAAGGACAGTAGCTCCCCAGCGGCATTATCGGAAAATAAGAACAAAATAGAAGAAAAATCGCAGACAGCGCTAGGCGAAGACGCAGTCGCCTGGATCTGGCCGACCGAAGGCAAGGTGATCCGGGCTTATTCGGACAGCAACAAGGGGCTGGACATCAGTGGCCGCACAGGCCAGGCCGTCATCGCAGCCGGCGATGGCAAAGTGGTATACAGCGGGAATGGCTTGAGGGGCTACGGCAAGCTCATCATCATCAAACACAACAAAACATTCCTGTCTGCGTACGCACACAACAGCCAGTTACTGGTGAAGGAGGGGCAAAGTGTCAAGAAAGGGCAGAAGATTGCCGAAATGGGCAATACCGATGCCGATCAGGTAAAACTGCACTTCGAGATCCGCCGTTTCGGGAAACCGGTAGATCCGATGCAGTACCTAGACAACAAATCCTGAGCAGGGGTATTTCCCCCTGCAAGGAACCACCGTAGCGGGGGGAATCATGAGCCAAGACAGCGATATCCTTGAAGAAGAGGAAATTCTTGAAGAAGAAGCCGTAGAAGAAGCAGCTGCCGAAGCAGATGCCGAAGAAGCGGCGGAGCGTCAAAGTGTTACCGAAGAGGTAGCAGATGTCACTCAGATCTATCTGAACGATATCGGCAACAATGCCTTGCTGACACCGGCCCAGGAGCTGGCGCTGGCCCGACGCGTGGTGGCGGGAGAGTTTGAAGCCCGGCAAAAGATGATCGAGCACAACCTGCGCCTGGTGGTCAACATTGCCAAACACTACATCAACCGTGGCCTTGCCCTGCTCGATCTGATCGAAGAAGGCAATATCGGCCTGATGCACGCGCTGGAAAAGTTCGACCCGGAACGCGGTTTCCGCTTCTCCACCTACGCCACCTGGTGGATCCGGCAGAGCATCGAGCGCGCCATCATGAACCAGTCGCGCACCATCCGCCTGCCGGTGCATGTGATCAAGGAGCTCAACGTATATCTGCGCGCCTCGCGCCATCTGGAAAGCCAGATCGGCCGTGAACCGACGCTGGACGAAATCGCTCACCTGGTCGGCAAGCCGGTGGAGGATGTGCGCAAGGTGATGAACCTGAATGAGCGCATGGCCTCACTGGATGCACCGCTGGATATCGATCCCATGCTGTCGATTGGTGAATCGATCCCGGACGAGCAGCATGAAGAGCCGGAAATCCAGTTGCACAACAGCCAGCTGGAAATGTTTGTCAAAGACTGGCTATCCCAGCTGAACGAGAAGCAGTGCATGGTGATAGAGCGCCGTTACGGCTTGAATGGCCATGAAATCTGCACGCTGGAAGAACTGGCCGCCGCCTTGAACCTGACCCGCGAGCGGGTACGGCAGATTCAGATCGAAGGCCTGGAGCAACTGCGCCGCATCCTGCGTCGCAAGGGTATTTCCCGCGACTTCCTGCTGTAAGCCGCCACGCGGTACTCAGCCGGTTTCAGCCCCGCCCCTGGCGGGGCTGTTTCATTGACGGCCGGGGCGAAAGGCTTTGACCCGACGCAACCATTGCCTGACCTGTTGCGGCGCTGCAGGCTGCCGATAACGCATGGCGGCATACTCTTTCAGCAGGGCCTTGAGCTGACGGTAATCCGGCTCGGGCAGGCGACGCGCCTTGTTCAATATATCCAGCGGGCCATCACTGTCCACCACCACGATGCCCATGGCTGCAAGAGCCTGCACCAGCCGATGCCTCCCCTGCTGCAAGGGTGGCACCGAAGGCCGGCGGCGCCACAACAGCAACAAGGGCAGGCAGGCCAGGCTGCCGCCGATCAGCACCGCCCGCAGTACTGTGCCACTGTCAACCTGGTCGCCCAGGCCCAGCCAGCGATACAGATTAAGCTGCTTGCCGGCATCATAGCCCACCACCCATTGCTGCCAGGCAAAGCCGGCAGCCTGCCAGTTTTGCTGCACACGCAATAACCAGCCCGGCATGCTGCGCCCCAGTACGGGCAGCTGCGGCTGCATGGCGGGGATGCTCTGGCTGACCCCCTGCGCCACCCGGTCGGGTGCCACGGCGGCCGTCGGGTCTACCCGCAGCCATTCACCGCTTTCGGCCAGCCAGATTTCCACCCAGGCATGGGCATCGGATGATCTGACCTGCCAGAACTGCCCTACCGGATTGAACTGCCCGCCCTGATAGCCGGTGACGATGCGCGCCGGCATGCCGGCAGCTCGCGCCATGAAGGCCAGCGCCGAGGCATAGTGCTCACAAAAGCCCTGCCGGCTGGAGAACATGAATTGATCAATGCCGTCCTCGCTGTTCAGCAAAGGTGGCTGCAAGGTGTAGGCAAAACCTCCCAGACGGAAATACTGCAAGGCGGTACGGATAAAGCCGGCACCGTCGCCGCCTTGTGCACGCCACTGCAAGGCCAGCTGGCGGCTGGCCAGATTACCAGGCGGCAAATGGCGGTAGAAATCCTGATCGGCCCGGCTGAGCACGGTACGGTAATGGGCGGCGAGCAGGCTTTCCGCCTGAAAACGGAACAGTTCGTCACCGTCACGCGCCAGTTTGAACAGATTACCCGGCTCCAGCACACCGCCGGCCGGCGCGGTCACCGTGTATTCCAGCAACGGCAGACGCGCTTTGCTGGGCTTGCCCGTCAGACTGTATGACACCAGCCGGCCGCCCTGCCACCGCACGGTCTCGCTGCTCAGGCCACGGACGTTCTGCCAGCGCCGCCCATCGAAATCATCAAAAATCATGATGCGCCAATACATCTCGCTCACCGCAGGAGCCCGCCCGGCAAACACCACCGAGAATGCCGGCTCCTGTTGCTGCACCAGTTGACTGATGCTACCCGGCTCCATGCTATCGGACAGGCCGGTGCCGGCAACATGCTGGTCATGCGGCATGCTCCACAGCGGCCCGGGCAGGCGCGGCATCACCACGAACAGCACCAGCATCAGCGGCAGTGACAATGACAGCGCCTGCATGGCGCTACGCAGGCTGCCCTCCACCATTTCGCCGGAGAGGATCAACATGGCCCAGGTCAGCGCCAGCAAGCTGATGGCCAGCCACACCGCGGCCAGCGGCGACTGGTCGAACAACAAGGGCATGGCCGCCAGGAAGAAGCCCAAAGCCAGCAATACCTGCCAGTCTCGCTGCTGACGTGACTCGAAACTCTTGAAGCCCAGCAACAGGATCAGCAAGGCAGCCCCACCTTCACGGCCCACCAGCGTGTTCAGGCTGAGCCATAGCCCGCCTATGGCCAGCAGCAGCAAGGGCAGCAGCAAGTAGAGCGAGGGCAGGACGGCCTGACGGCGCAGCAGCACAGCACGCAAAGCCAGCATGCACAGCACCAGCATGGGCAGCCACGGCGGCAACAACAGTAATAGCGGCAGGATGACCAGGGCCACGGCCAGCAGTACTGCCATTTCACCTTGTCGCAACAATGATCGGATCATGATGGAAGCTGGAACTCCGCCAGGGCCGCCAGCGCCAGCTCACGCTGCTGCGGCTGCGGCTCGATCAGCACGCCAGGCAAGTGCAGACGGTAATGCTGACCGGCTTTTTCACATTGCTGCACCCGCCAGCACAAGCGGGACAGCCGGCTTTCCACATCCACGGTGGCCGGGTAATCCTGCCAGGCCAGCTGGCGTATCGACTGGCCTCTGGGTTGGCTGGCAAAGCGCTTGCTCACCAGTACATCACGCCGTGCCAGTACGCTCCAGGCAATCTGGCGCGGCGTATCGCCCTGACGGTATTCGGCCAGATGGGAAAAATCCTCCTCATCATCTCCGCTCTGCCGGCCACTGCCCTGTTCGCTGTGCAGATCATTGCGTTCCCGATCGGGCACCGGCAAAGGATAGGCCAGCACATGGCCATCCGGTCGCAGCCAGGCAAATGCGCGCATCAGGCCGAACGGTGCCGTGCTCCACAGCTGCAAGGCAGGGTAAGCATGACGACCACGGCGAGCCAGCAACAAGGGTAGCGCCAGCGACTGGCTGCTGCCGGCAGCCAGCAGGCAGGACAGGGGCTCGCCTTCCTGCCCGGCGCGTAATTGCAGGCGGCGCGCCAGGGCAGAGTCATTGTCCAGTCGTATCCGGCAATCGGCATGCTGTCCGACAAAGACCCCCTCGCCTGGCAGCACCGTCCAGCTCAGGCCGGACAACTGGCGGTAAGCCATCAGTACGGCCACCAGCATCAGGCCGATGATCCAGAACGCCAGCGCATAGGCCAGGCTGACCGCGTAATTGAGCGCACCCACCCATACTGCCAGCGCCACCAGCAACAGCAGCAGGCCAAAGCGGGTGGGCAGCAGATAAATGCGCTTCTGCCCCAGCCGGCCAGCCCGCTGCAATGGCAGGCGCTCCAGCAGCCAGCGCTGCAGCGACTTACGGAATGGCAACATGATCCAGCAGCTTGTTCAGGCTGCCCAATGCATCACCGCTCAAGCCCAGCCGATGGCCGGCGACATGGGGAAAGACTGCCTTCACGTCTTCCGGCAAGACATGATCGCGCCCTTCCAGCAATGCCCAGGCGCGGGCTGCCGCCAATAGCGCCAGACCGGCACGCGGGCTGAGCCCGGTCAGATAACTGCGCTCCTGCCGGGTCGCCTGCAACAGCGCCAGCACGTAATCGGCCAGATCGGGGGTGACGGTCAGCGCGGCGGCTTTGTTCTGCAACATCAGCAAGTCTGCTGCCGTCAGGGTGGCACCGATATCGGCCAGCAGGGTACGCCGGTCCTGTCCCAGCAACAGGGCACGCTCGGCCTCGGGCGGCGGATAACCCAGCGAGATGCGCATCAGGAAACGGTCCAGTTGCGACTCCGGCAAGGGGAAAGTGCCCAATTGCTCGGAAGGGTTCTGCGTGGCGATGACAAAAAACGGCGTCGGCAGCGGATGGCTTTCACCATCGATGGACACCTGGCGCTCTTCCATGGCCTCCAGCAAGGCGGATTGCACCTTGGGCGAGGCACGGTTGATTTCATCCGCCAGCAACAGCTGGCTGAACACCGGCCCCTGGTGGAAGCGGAAACTGGCGGTTTCACGCTGATAGATGTTGACGCCGAGAATGTCGGCCGGCAGCAGGTCACTGGTGAACTGCACACGCTGGTAATGCAGGCCCAGCACGGCAGCCAGCCCATGCGCCAGCGTGGTTTTGCCCACGCCAGGCAGGTCTTCGATCAGCAGGTGACCACGGGCGATCAGGCAGGCCAGCGCCAGCCGGATGGCGCGCGGCTTGCCCAGAATTAGTGTGTTCAGTTGACGATAGGCAAGGCTGAGTGATTGCATTTGGACCCGGTTGCGCGCAGTATTTATCGAAAAGACATAAAGATAAAACTCGCGTCCATTGTACGCAAACAATCGTACGCAACAAGGAAACGCTCGTGTTCACTTGGCTAAAAAACCGTCTACAGAGAAATGGACTCACTGCCTACATCACCCATCCCGTCTGCCTGCAGCACAATATGGGGGTAGGCCATCCGGAATGCCCGGAGCGGCTGATTGCCATCAGGGACCAACTGATGGCCGCGCAAATCTACGACAGCCTGCATGAAGTCGAAGCACCGGAGGTGACCGAGCAGCAGCTGGCCCGGGTCCACCCGCCACGCTATGTGGAATATATCGAAGCCTGTTCACCCAGCGTCGGTACTTTCCGCATGGACCCGGATACCGCCATGGCACCCGGCACCCTGTCGGCAGCGCGCCACGCTGCCGGCGCGGTGATCAAGGCGGTGGAACTGGTGTGCGAGGACAAGGCCCCCAATGCCTTCTGCGCCATCCGTCCGCCAGGCCACCATGCCGAGCACGACAAGGCCATGGGCTTCTGCTTCTTCAACAATATCGCGGTCGGCATTGCCCATGCGCTGTCCACCTACAAGTTTGAGCGGGTGGCGGTGATCGACTTCGACGTGCACCACGGCAATGGCACCGAAGACATCTTCCGTGACGACCCGCGGGTGATGATGGTGTCCATCTTCCAGCACCCCTTCTACCCCTACTGTGGCGACAACCCGGTGGGGGCAAACATGGTGAACGTGCCGCTCAAGGCCGGCAGCACTGGCCGCGAGTTCCGCGAAGTGGTGGAAAACGTGTGGCTGCCCAGCCTGCACGACTTCAAGCCGCAGATGATCTTTATTTCTGCCGGCTTTGATGCCCACCGCGAGGATGACATGGGCTCGCTGGGACTGGTGGAAGCCGACTACGAGTGGGTGACCCGCCACCTGATGCAGATTGCCGACCAGTACGCCGATGGCCGCATCGTGTCGGTGCTGGAGGGCGGCTATGATCTGTCCTCGCTGGCGCGCAGCGTCACCGCCCATGTGAAAGTGCTGTCGGACGGCTAGTCAGCCAGCACCCTCAGCCAGAAAAAGCCCGCTTGCGCGGGCTTTTTGCATTACTCATACCGATCAGATTCAAGACTGTTTATCGCCGCTGCCGGCCTTCTCGCCAATCCTGCCTTCCTGCCCGGTCAACAGCTTGATCAGGTTGGACTTGTGGCGATGGATCACCAGGATGGCAATGATGATGCAGGTGCCAAAATAGGGCGAGGACGGCTGCACGATGAAGTAGGCATACACCGGCACCATCACGCAGGCGACGATGGCCGACAGCGAGGAAATCTTCACCACAAAAGCCATGAACAGCCAGGTGGCGATGGCCGCCAGGGCCAGCCAGACATTGAAACCAAACAGCACGCCTACCGCGGTGGCCACGCCCTTGCCACCCTTGAAACCGAAAAACACCGGCCACATGTGGCCGATCAGCACCGCCAGTGCCGACATGGCAATCGCCTGTTCGCCCAGGCCGTAACGCGGCCCGAACCAGGCGGTCAGCGCCACCGCCACCCAGCCCTTGGCCCCGTCACCCAGCAGGGTGAGGACGGCGGCAGTCTTCTTGCCGGAACGCAGGACATTGGTGGCACCGGGGTTGCCGGAGCCATAGCTGCGCGGGTCTGCCATGCCCATGGCCTTGCTCACGATCACGGCAAAGGACAGGGAGCCCAGCAGGTAGGCCGCAACAACGAAGGCAAAAGCTGTCGTGGTCATGGTGTATCCATTAGAATAGAAGGCTTCGGATTTTACGGTATCGGGCGACAAAGCCCAACTCCCGGCATAGCAATGGACATCATTTTCCTGCGCGAAGTACGCGCCGACACCATTATCGGTGTTTATGAGTGGGAGCGGAAAAATCCGCAAACCATCGAAATCGACCTGGAAATCGGCATTCCCAGTGAAGTGCCCTGCCATACCGATAATATCGGCGACACCATTCACTACGGTGTGGTGGTGGAACGCCTGCGCAAGGCGCTGTCCGAGCAACACTTCCTGCTGCTGGAAGCGCTGGCCGAGTACATTGCCAAGGTGATTCGCGAAGACTTTGGCGCGCCCTGGGTACAGGTTTCTGTCACCAAGCTGGGCATCCTGCCTGGCGTGCGCCGGGTTGGCGTACTGATAGAACGCGGCCACCGCCCGCGCTGACCTCTGCACCAGCGCGGGTCGATACGACCACTGCACCATGCATGACGGCAGCAAATTGACGTTAACGTAACGGTCATGCACTATGGTGCTCTGCCATCACCCGAGCCACCCATGAGCCAGATCAGCGTTGCAGAATTCCAGGCCTTGATCGACAGCGAACTGCCGCTGGTCAAGCTGTTCGGCATGCGGACCGAAGACATTGCCAACGGCACGGCCCGTCTGCGCATGCACTTCAACCCCGAGCTGATCCGCCCCGGCGGCACCATTGCCGGCCCGGCCCTGATGGCACTGGCCGATGCCACCCTCTACGCCGTGGTGCTGGGCATGATAGGCAAGGTAGAACTGGCGGTCACCACCAGCCTGAATATCAATTTCCTGCGCAAACCACCGCAGCAGGATGTGATTGCCGAAGGGCGCATCCTCAAGCTGGGCAAACGGCTGGCGGTGGGCGAAGTGCTGTTGTACTCCGCCGGCAGCGACGAGCCGGTAGCCCATGTCACTGGCACCTACTCCATTCCGCCATTGCCGGACAACAGATAAACAAAAACCCTCTGCCCGCTTTCGCCATGCAGAGGGTTGTCCGGTGACACCGAAGCAGACCGAAGCTTACTCTTCCTGATTACGCATGAAATCCGCGGTGTTATAGAAGGCTTCCAGCAGCTTGGCCTTGAGCCAGTCTTCCACCAGCAGTTCGTTCACCGCCTGGGTCATGCACTGCATCCACTGGTCGCGCATTTCCCCATCCACGGCAAACGGCATGTGGCGCATGCGCAGGCGCGGATGGCCAAACTTTTCCATATACAAGCCCGGTCCGCCCAGCCAGCCGGACAGGAACATGAACAACTTTTCGCGCGAACCGGCCAGATCAGCCGGATGCATGTCGCGCAGCACCTTGACCGAGGGGTCGCTGTCCATGATGTCGTAGAAGCGGTTGGTGAGCCAGCGCACCACGCCTTCACCACCCATCAGCTGATAGGGCGTCATATCCTGCATGCTCACCCCTTTACCGGCTGTACCAGCGACGCGGCCAGACGGGCGCGTTCGCGGGCGGTTTCCACATGGTCAGCCTGGGCCACGGCCACCCCCATGCGGCGGCGGACAAAGCTTTCCGGCTTGCCGAACAGGCGCAGGTCGGCACCCGGCACCGCCAATGCTTCGGCCACGCCGTCAAAGGCAATGCCCTGCTCTTCCATGCCGCCGTAAATCACCGCAGAGGCGCCGGCACTACGCAGGCTGGCATCCACCGGCAAACCCAGAATGGCGCGCGCATGCAGTTCGAACTCGGAGAAACGCTGGGTGGCCAGCGTCACCAGCCCGGTATCGTGCGGACGCGGGCTGACTTCGGAGAACCACACCTGATCGCCCTTGACGAACAGCTCCACCCCGAACAGGCCACGGCCGCCCAGGGCATCGGTCACCGCCTTGGCCATTTCACGGGCACGCAGCAAGGCCAGCTCGTTCATCGGCTGCGGCTGCCAGCTTTCCACGTAGTCGCCATTTCTTTGCAGATGGCCGATGGGTTCGCAGAAGTGGGTGGCGATGCCTCCAGCACCATCGCTGGCCCGTACCGTCAGCAAGGTGATTTCGTAATCGAAATCGATAAAGCCTTCCACAATCACCCGGCCCTTGTCCACGCGACCGGCACTGACGGCATACTGCCAGGCCTTGGCCACATCATCCGCGCCACGCAGCAGCGACTGGCCCTTGCCGCTGGACGACATCACCGGCTTCACCAGGCAGGGGTAGCCGATACCGGCGTCGATGGCCTGCTGCAATTCCTCCAGCGAGGAGGCAAAGGCAAACGGCGAGGTGGGCAGGCCCAGTTCGTCTGCCGCCAGACAGCGGATGCCTTCGCGGTTCATGGTCAGGTTGGCGGCGCGGGCGGTGGGAATCACCTCGGCCAGACCATCGGCCTCGATGCGCAGCAGCTCCTCGGTGGCGATGGCTTCGATTTCCGGCACGATCAGATGCGGGCGTCGCTGCTCCACCAGGGCGCGCAGCGCGGCGGCATCAGCCATATCGATGACATGGCTGCTATGTGCCACCTGCATGGCCGGCGCATCCGCATAGCGGTCCACCGCGATGGTTTCCACACCCAGGCGCTGCAGCGCGATGACAACTTCCTTGCCCAGTTCGCCACTGCCCAGCAGCATGACACGCAGCGCGCTGGCGCTGAGCGGGGTTCCGATACGCATGGTCCGACTCCAGGTTGATGATCCAGGCCGGCATTTTAGCATTGCTACCATGCCCCTCGCTGCGCCGGATCACATCCCCTGAAAAGCAAAATCGATGGGCGGGGTGCGGCCACTGATGATTTCCGCCAGCGCCCTGCCACTGCCGGCACCTTCCGTCCAGCCCAGCGTGCCATGGCCGGTATTGAGGTAAAGATTGGCATAGCGGCTGCGCCCGATCAGCGGCACATTGCCCGGTGTGGCCGGACGCAGGCCGCTCCAGAACTCGGCGGCATCCCAGTCGGCGACATCCGGCATCAGTGCCTGACCGCGTTTGAGCAGTGCCTGGCAGCGCAGCGCATTCAGGCTGCTGGAATACCCCGCCAGCTCTGCCGTCCCGGCTATGCGCAGGCGCTTGCCCAAACGGGAAATCACCACCTTGTAGGCTTCGTCGGTAATGCTGGCCACAGGAGCGCTGGCCGGATCGCGCAGCGGGAGGGTGGCGGAATAGCCCTTCCACGGGTAGATGGGCAGGCGTATGCCAAGGGGGGCCGCCAGTAGCGGTGAATAGCTGCCCAGCGCCAGCACGTAAGCGTCGGCCGTCACCCGGCGATAATTTCCCTCCGGCAGATTGACCGACACGCCGCTGATACGGCCATTGTCAGTTTCCAGCGCATTGATGCGGGTATTGAAGCGAAACTCCACCCCGGCGCGCGCCGCATGTTCGGCCATGGCGCAGGTATACAGATGTACATCGCCGGATTCGTCCGACGGGCAATAACTGGCCCCGGCCAGCGTGGGGGCGATGCCGGCCAGTGCCGGCTCGATGCGCGCCAGCTCTTCGCGGCTGATGATGTGTTTGTCCATGCCCAGCTCGCGCATTTGCGCGGCCACATGGGCGGCCTCGTCCAGCTGGCGCTGGGTATGAAACAGCGACACGATGCCACGGGTCTGCTGCTGGTAGTCCAGCCCCAGCTCGGCGCGCAGCTGCTGCAGGGTATCGCGGCTATAGCGCCCCAGCGCCAGCATCTGCCGCATATTGGCTTCGGCCCGGCGGCCTCGGCATTCCAGCAGGAACTGCCAGCACCAGCGCCATTGCGCCGGGTCCAGCCGCAGGCGGAACAACAGCGGGGCATCGTCGCGCAACAGCCACTGCAGGATTTGCCAGGGGGCCGACGGATTGGCCCACGGCTCGGACTGGCTGACCGAAATCTGTCCGCCATTGGCAAAGCTGGTTTCGCGCGCCGGTCCGCTGGCACGGTCCAGCACTACCACTTCATGCCCTGCCCGGGCCAGAAACCAGGCGGTGGACACCCCCACCACACCAGACCCCAGCACTGCTACCTTCATGTCGACTCCAGCAGACGTGACAACGGGCAAGACGCGCCTGCCCGTTTGGCTAACTCGATACAGAAGCTGGATAGTAACGCCGCAAGGCAAGCCCCCTCAATGGGCTGGCGGCTACTTTTTCGCCGCGTGCTGGTAAACGGTTTTGCCCTTGAGATGAAAATAGTCGGCGGCAAAATAGAAATTTTCCGAATGGCCGACAAACAGCAGGCCGTCCGGCTTCAGCAGCGGGGCAAATTTCTTCAGCACGCCAAACTGGGTGTCACGATCAAAATAGATCATCACATTGCGGCAGAAAATGGCGTCAAACTGCTTGCGCAACGCCCAGTTGTTTTCGATCAGGTTCAGCCGCTGGAAGCTAATCATGTTACGCAGCACCGCCTTGGCCTGATAGTTGCCATCCGGCAGCTTGTCGAAATACTTCTGCGCATGGCCGGGCGGCAGGCGGGCGATCTTGTCGTCGGAATAAATGCCCTTGCGCCCGGTTTCCAGCACGCTGGTGTCCAGATCGGTCGCCACGATGCTGATGCTGGGCTTGCTGGCCAGCGGGAAGGCTTCCAGCGCGGTGATGGCCAGCGAATACGGCTCTTCTCCGGTGGACGAAGCAGCGCACCAGATGGACAGCTCGCTGGCTCCGGCCGCGGCCCGCTGTTTCAGATGCTCGGCCAGGATGGGGAAATGATGTTCTTCGCGAAAGAAGAAGGTCAGATTGGTGGTGAGGGCGTTGACGAACTGCTCGAACTCGCGCTTGCCCGACACCGACTCCAGAAAATCCACATAGGCAGCAAAGCTGGCCAGTTTCAGCTCGCGAATGCGCCGCACCAGCCGCCCGTACACCATGTCTTTCTTCGACGGATTGAGCGAAATGCCGGCTTCCTTGTAGATCAGTTTGCGGATGCGTTCGAAATCGGCATCGCTGAAACTGAACTCGCGATTGAATTCCACCTTGGGCAATACCAGCGGCGGCAATTTATTCATCTTGATTTTCCCCGATACAAAAAAACCCGGAACAGAGTCCGGGTTTTCATTCTACTCCTGTTTGCATTCGCCCCGGTTTACACCGAGAAGGAGGAACCGCAACCACAAGTGGTGGTGGCGTTCGGATTGCGAATGACAAACTGGGAGCCTTCCAGGCTTTCCTGATAATCGATTTCCGCGCCCACCAGGTACTGGTAGCTCATCGGGTCAACCAGGAAAGTGACACCGTCTCTCTCTATAGCGGTATCGTCCTCATTGGCGATTTCGTCAAATGTAAAACCGTATTGAAAACCGGAGCAGCCACCACCGGTCACGAATACGCGCAGTTTCAGATCAGGATTGCCCTCTTCCGCGATCAGGTCCAGCACCTTGTTGCAAGCGCTGTCGGTAAAGTTGATCGGGGACGGCATTTCGGTAGTAGCAGACATGGTTCACCTCGCAAATCGATTTCGGCCCTGCGGCCATTCACCTACTATTTTAGTCGGATATCGGGGCGAATGGCCAACATTCAATCGCCGAGTGCGTCAAGGCAGCAACGGCACGATGTCCAGACCGGCATTTTCCGGCTGGCCGAACATCAGGTTCATGGTCTGCACCGCCTGACCGGACGCGCCTTTCACCAGATTGTCTTCCACCACCAGGATGATCAGCAGATCGCCATTGCCCGGACGATGCACGGCGATGCGTGCGGTGTTGGAGCCACGCACGCTGCGGGTTTCCGGGTGGCTGCCGGCCGGCAGCACATCGACAAAATGCTCTCCGGCATAGCGTTGCTCGAACAGCGCCTGGAAGTCGGTATCCAGCGCCTCCGGCTTGATACGGGCGTAAATGGTGGAGTGGATGCCGCGAATCATCGGCGTCAGGTGCGGCACGAAGGTCAGCTTGACCGGCCCGCCATGAATGGCGGACAAGCCTTGCTCGATCTCCGGCGAATGACGGTGGCCCTTCACGGCATAGGCCTTGAAGTTATCCCCGGCTTCGGCCAGCAGCGCGCCAACTTCGGCCTTGCGCCCGGCACCGGACACGCCGGACTTGCAGTCGGCAATCAGGGTCTGGGTATCGATCAGCTGCTTGCCGCCTTCCAGCAACGGCAGCAGGCCCAGCTGGACCGAAGTGGGATAGCAGCCGGCCATGCCCACCAGGCGCGCCTGGCGGATGGCATCGCGGTTCACTTCCGGCAGGCCATACACCGCCTCGGCCAGCAGGTCGGTGCAGCTGTGTTCCATGGCATACCATTGCTGGAATACCGCCGGATCTTTCAAGCGGAAGTCTGCCGCCAGGTCGATCACCTTGACGCCGGCAGCCAGCAGTTCGCGTGCCTGGGCCATGGCCACGCCGTGCGGGGTGGCAAAAAACACCACATCGCACTGATCGAGCGGGGTGTCATCCGGGGTGGAAAAGGCCACATCCACGCGGCCACGCAGGCTGGGGAACATCTCGGCCACTTTCATGCCCGCTTCCTTGCGCGAGGTAACGGCCACGACTTCGGCACCGGGATGACCGGCCAGAAGACGCAACAGTTCGACACCGGTATAACCGGTACCGCCGACGATGCCCACCTTGATCATGCTGTACTTCCTTGTATAAATAAACGTCGCAAAAGCGACAGTCTAAGGACTAGCCTTGCGCGATGCAACATCGTTCTGGCCCCTGCGCCAGCCAGCCAGGCTCACAGGCGGAACTGCGCCACCATGGCTTGCAGATCGGACGACAGGCGATGTAATTCAGCTACGGTCTGCATGGCGCCCTGTACCGCCTGATCGGTTTCCATGGTGGCGCGGTTGGCCTGCTCGGCCGCCCGTGCCATTTCGGTGGTGGCCACCGACTGCTCGCGAGTGGAGTCGGCAATATCGTGGATCGACCCCACCACCTGGGCAATCTGCCCCTGAATGCCGGACATGTCCTGCGCCACGCTGCGCGAGGCCTCGACGCCGCTGGCCACCGAGCGCTGCGTCTCGCTCATGTCGTTCAGCGCGGTACGGATATCGCCATGGGTAGCATCGATCAGCTGGCCGATTTCCACCGTGGCCTTGGCCGTGCGCTCGGCCAGCTTGCGTACTTCATCCGCCACCACGGCGAAGCCGCGGCCAGCCTCGCCGGCACGTGCTGCCTCGATGGCGGCATTCAGTGCCAGCAGATTGGTCTGATCGGCGATATCACGGATCACCCCGATGATGGTGTTCATCTGGCCGGAGCGATCCCCCAGCGCATTCAATGCCCCACCCAGACGGCCCACTTCCTGGGCAATATGGGCAATATCATCGGCCAGGCGGCCCACCGCCTGTGCCGAGTGCTGCGAGGTGGCCCCGGTCTGGCTCGCCACTTGTTCGGCCATGCTGGCATTATCGGCAATGTGATTGATGCTGACGGTAATCTGTTCGATGGTGGCGGCGGCAGCACTGGACACCTCGGACTGTCGCTCCGACTGCTGGCTCACGGTGTGCGTCACCTGCTTCAGGCTGTCCAGTTCGCTATTGAGCGACAAGGCGTGTTCGCGCACATCGATGAACATGCGGCGCAGACTGGCGACAAAGCGGTTGAACGCCTCGGCAGTCTGGCCAATCTCATCCTGCTGTTCCACATGCAGCTGATGGGTCAGGTCAGCCTGACCGCTGGAAATTTCCAGCAAGGCATCACGCAAGCGCATCAGGCCACGCAGCAGACGGGTCAGTGCCAGCTGGGCCAGCACGATGGCCAGTACGCTGCACAGCAAGCCCGCCACCACCAACGTGATCAGCAAACCCTGCAATGGCGCGAGGATGGCCGCCTTGTCGACCACGCTGCCCAGCACCCAGTCCGAACCGGGCACCGGTGTCAGCTGCAGGAATACCGCACGACCAGCGATCTCCAGTTCCTGGCTCTGGCTGCTGTCCGTTGCCTGCTGCAGCAAGGCTGCATCCAGCCCTGGCATCACTTCGGCCACCGGCTTGAGCGTGCTGTCCGCTGCCGGATGCGCCACAATCTTGCCACTGCGGGTGGCCAGAAAAGCATAACCATCGCCGCGCAGCTTGATGCCCTGCACCAGGCTGATGATGCCTTCCAGCGAGATATCCCCGCCCACCACTCCCTGCAGCTGCTGATTGCGCAGCAAGGGATAGGCCACCGTGACCCCCAGTTTCTTGGTCGAAGCAAACAGATAGGGCTCGGTGACAATGCTGGCACCTGCGGCTGCGGCCTGCTTATACCAGGGGCGGGCGGTCGGGTCATAGCCCTCCGGTGCGTGCTTGTCAGCCAGCTGGTAAACCATGCGCTTGTCGGCATAGCCGGCAAACAGCTGATCAAAGCGGCCGGCCGCCTTGCCCTGCTGCAACTGCGGCAGCACGTCGCCGCTGCTCACCAGCAAACTGGCCGTGGCCTCCACCGCATCCTTGCGCTGGGCCAGCCAGTTGCCCAGTGCATTGCGATTGCCCAGCATGGCCGCATCCAGCTCATGCCTTACCCCTTCGATGATTTCCGTGCGCATGCGCTGGTAGGACAGCACCGACAGTACCGCCACCACCACCACCAGCAAGCAGGCGACAAAGGCCAGCAAGCGTTGTTTCAAAGACATCTGGTTTTCCCGTTGAGCAACTGTTGGCAGACGACATCAAGCCCCTGCCGATCCGGCCGGCACCCTGTGCCAGGCCATGAAAAGGCGGCCACCTTACACCGAGATACGGCAAGGGTAAACCCGTTAAACCTTGCGGCATTTTCTTTGTAAACTAATTAATTTAAATGACACTTTAAAGACATTAATGTGAATATGGTCATGTCAGCGAACAGCCGGCAGCCAACAGCAGACAGGAAACAGCGATGACGCTGCAGAAAACAGCAACAGCGATGGCAAATTGCCGCAGCAGCGGGATGGGGATGGAGATGGAGATGGAGATGGAGATGGAGATGGGGACGGTGACAATGGAAAAAGCCGCCCGGAGGCGGCTTTTCTGAAAACAGCAAACCTTGCGATTAACGCTTGGAGAACTGCTTGGCACGGCGAGCTTTACGCAGGCCGACCTTCTTACGTTCAACTTCACGTGCATCGCGGGTCACGTAGCCTGCAGCGGACAGAGCCGGCTTCAGAACTGCGTCGAAGTCGATCAGAGCGCGGGTGATACCGTGACGGATCGCACCTGCCTGGCCGGTTTCACCACCACCGACAACATTAACCTTGATGTCGAAGGATTCGGTGTTTTCGGTCAGAACCAGCGGCTGGCGGATAACCATGCGACCGGTTTCGCGGGAGAAGTATTCGTCAACCGGCTTGCCGTTAACGATGATCTGACCGCTACCCTTTTGCATGAACACGCGAGCAACGGAGCTCTTGCGACGGCCGGTGCCGTAGTAGTATTTACCGTTCATTCTCTATGCCTTAAAAACGAAATTCCAGCACTTTGGGCTGCTGGGCAGTGTGCGGATGTTCGGTACCAGCGTACACCTTGAGCTTCTTGATCATGGCGTAACCCAGCGGACCCTTCGGCAGCATGCCTTTGACGGCTTTTTCCAGAACGCGCTCCGGGAACTGGTTTTGCAGTTCGGTGAAGTTGCGTTCGTAGATGCCACCAGGGTAACCGGAGTGACGGTAGTACTTCTTGTCCAGCGCTTTGTTACCAGTAACACGCAGTTTGTCAACGTTGACTACGACAATGTAGTCACCGGTATCAACGTGCGGAGTGTATTCCGGCTTGTGCTTGCCACGCAGGCGGTGAGCGATTTCGGCGGCGAGGCGACCCAGCACCTTGTCTTCGGCGTCGACCACGAACCACTCGCGCTTAACCTCATGCGGCTTGGCAGAAAAGGTCTTCATGGAACTCTTCCATCGTAATTCTTGAAAGTTACGGATTCTAGTACAGTGGCCTTTGCACTGTCAAACCATTGTGCGACAAAGAAAATGGCGGGAGCAAAACCAGGGCAAAAACCGCTCGTTTTTGCCACAGTTGTTGCAAAAACAGGCAAACGGGCGGTTTTCCACCATCCAGGGCTGGACAGCGCGCATCAGGCAAAAAAAAGGCGCAATCCATTCTGATTGCGCCAAGTTCCACCTAAAAGAAGGAGGATGGAGGAGACAACACCAAAACGCACACATTGCATGCCACGTCCTGATGCAGGTTTCATTATCTGCACCGCACCCCGGTTTGGCAAGACTTTTTTGTGCACCGCACTAAAATTGGCGACACAGTGTGCAACACCTTCACAACACGTTGTTATGCAAAGGAAAAGCACCGCTGCAAACGGGGTTTACACTTGTAAGGCACAATGGAAAACCTGCTTTTCGGTGCTGGTTTTGCGGAAAACAGCCGGAAAAACCCGCACCGATGCTGCATTGCAATATGCAGCAATTCCGGCGGATTTACAGCCGGACAGCAGTGGCCAGGGCCAGCTCCATCATCTCGCGGAAGGTGGTCTGCCGCTCTTCGGCACTGGCGGCCTCGCCGGTGGGGATGATGTCGGAAACCGTGAGAATGCCCAGCGCGCGGGCACCGTACTGGGCCGCCACGCTGTAAATGCCGGCCAGCTCCATCTCGATGACCTGCACATTCATTTTCTCCAGCACCTCCAGCATATTGGGCTCCACGCCGTAGAACAGATCGGCGGAAAACACATTGCCCACGGTGACCTTGCGCCCCTGCTCCGCTGCCACATCCATGGCAGTGCGCAGCAGTTCGTAGTCGGCGATGGCGGCAAAATCATGCTGGTTGAAGCGCATGCGGTTGACCTTGCTGTCGGTACTGGCGCCCATGGCGATATACAGCTCGCGCAGCTGGGTACGGGCGGTCACCGCGCCGCAGGAGCCAATGCGGATGATGTTTTTCACCCCGTAGTGCTGGATCAGCTCGGTGGTGTAGATGCTGGCGGAGGGAATGCCCATGCCGTGCGCCATCACGGACAGCCGCTTGCCCTGGTAACTGCCGGTGTAGCCCAGCATATTGCGCACGCTGGTCACCTCGCGGGCATCCTGCAGAAAAGTTTCGGCAATCATCCTGGCGCGCAGCGGGTCGCCCGGCATCAGCACGGTTTCGGCGAAATCACCCGGCTGGGCGTTGATATGCGGTGTAGCCATTGTGGTTTTCCTTGTGGGATTGTTCAGTGCAGAAAGGAGCGGCCGTAGTCCATGGCCGGCAGGCCCAGATGTTGAGCCACGCTCTGGCCGATATCGGCAAAGCTGTCGCGCCCGCCGATGGAGCCCGGCGGCACGCCATGGCCGTAGCACAGCACGGGAATATGCTCGCGGGTGTGATCCGAGCCGGGCCAGGTGGGGTCGCAGCCGTGGTCGGCCGACAGGATCAGGATATCGTCCGGCTGCAAGGCCGCCATGACCTCGGGCAGGCGGCGGTCGAAGGTTTCCAGTGCCAGCGCGTAACCGGCAACATCGCGACGATGGCCGTAGCTGGAGTCAAAATCGACGAAGTTGGCCATGATGATGGCACGCTGCTGCGTGTTGCGCATGGCGGCCAGCGTGGCATCCCAGATCTGGTCGAAACCGGTGGCCTTGTGCTGCTCGGTGATGCCGACATGGGCGTAGATGTCGGCGATCTTGCCGATGGACACCACCTGCCCGCCAGCCTCGGCCAGCTTTTGCAATACGGTGGCAGCTGGCGGCGGCAGCGCCAGGTCCTTGCGGTTGCCGGTGCGGGAGAAGCTGCCTTTGCCTTCGCCGATAAAGGGGCGCGCAATGACGCGGCCGATATTGTAGGGTTCCAGTGCCTCGCGGGTGATCTGGCACAGCTGATACAGGCGCTCCAGCCCGAAGCTTTGTTCGTGGCAGGCAATCTGGAATACCGAATCGGCCGAGGTATAGAAAATGGGCTTGCCGCTACGCATGTGTTCTTCGCCCAGCCGGTCTAGGATTTCCGTGCCGGAGGCGTGGCAGTTGCCCAGATAGCCCGGCAGGCCGGCCTTGCTCACGATGTCGTCCAGCAGGGCCTGCGGAAAGCTGTTGTCCTTGTCGTGGAAATAGCCCCAGTCGAACAGTACCGGCACCCCGGCGATTTCCCAGTGCCCGGATGGGGTGTCCTTGCCGCTGGACAGCTCGCGGGCATAGCCATAGGCAGCCAGCGGGGCGGCCTGGTCCATGCCGGCCGGAAAGTAGCCGGAGGACAGCTGACAGGCATGCGCCAGCCCCATTTTCGACAGATTGGGCAGGTGCAGCGGGCCGCTGCGGCCCTTGTCGGCACGGCCGGCGGCGGCTTCCATGGCAATATGGCCCAGGGTGTTGCTGCCGGCATCGCCGAATTGCGGTGCATCGGCGGCGGCACCGATGCCGAGTGAATCCAGTATCAGGATGATGGCGCGTTGCATGATGTAGTCTCCTGTGCTCAGCGGCGGTGGATGGTCTGATAGACCAGCGGCAAGGCCGCTGGTGCTGCCTCGCTCAGGCTGATGGCGCTGCGGATGCGGCGGGCGGCTTCGTCAGCCCCTGCTTCATCGGCAGCATGAATCAACAGCAGGGGCTGGTCGGCGGCCACCCACTGTCCCAGCTCGACAAACTGCGTCAGGCCGACCCGGTAGTCCAGCTGGTCGCTGGCCAGGCGACGGCCGCCGCCCAGTGCGCAAACCGCCATGCCCAGGGCGCGGGTGTCCATGGCGGCGACAAAGCCGCTGCGCTCAGCATAGACCGGGCGTACCAGCGGTGCCGGTGCCAGATAACGGGCGGGGTGTTCGACAAAGTCTGCCGGTCCGCCCAGCTCGGCCACCATGCGGGCAAAGATCTCGGCAGCGCGGCCAGAGTCCAGCGCCTGCTCCAGCTGCAGGCGTGCATCGTCCTCGCTGGCGGCCAGGCCGCCGGCCAGCAGCATTTCGCTGCACAAGGCCATGGTAATGGCATGCAGGCGCGGATTGCGCTCATCGCCTTTCAGATAACGTACTGCCTCGGCGGTTTCCAGGCTGTTGCCGGCAGTGCTGGCCAGCGGCTGGCTCATGTCGGTGATCAGCGCGCTGGTGCGCACGCCGGCGCCATTGCCCACCTCGACGATGCGTTCGGCCAGCGCGATGGAGTCTGCCATGCTGGGCATGAAGGCACCGCTGCCAGCCTTGACATCCATCACCAGCACATCCAGCCCGGCGGCCAGTTTCTTGGACAGGATGGACGCGGTGATCAGCGCGATGGATTCCACGGTGGCGGTAATGTCACGCGTGGCATAAAAGCGGCGGTCGGCCGGGGCCAGGTCGCTGGTCTGGCCGATGATGGCCACGCCCACCTCCCGCACCACCTGGCGCAGACGCTCGGGCGTGGGAAAGGGGTTGTAGCCGGGAATGGCCGACAGCTTGTCCAGCGTGCCGCCGGTGTGGCCCAGGCCACGGCCGGAAATCATCGGCACAAAGCCGCCACAGGCGGCGATCAGCGGTCCCAGCATCAGCGACACCACATCGCCCACCCCGCCGGTGGAGTGCTTGTCCAGCACCGGGCCGGGCAGCTGCAGGTCGGCCCAGTGCAGACAGCGGCCGGAATCGCGCATGGCCAGGGCCAGTGCGACATTTTCTTCCAGCTCCATGCCGCGGAAATACACTGCCATGGCCAGAGCGGCGATCTGGCTGTCGGCCACGCTGTCATCGGTGATGCCGGCCACGAACTGGCGGACGTCCTCGGCCGACAGCGTCTGGCCATCGCGTTTCTTGCGAATGACTTCTTGTGGCAAAAACATAGGCTTCTCCTGCGGCAGCGGCCGCAAAAAATGATGGCCGAAGACAGGCTTCGGCCCTGGTATGGCAAGCGCTGCCGCGCCTGCCCTGCAGCGGGTTTCAGTAGCCGCTGGCGGGCGTAGTGGCCGTGCCGGCGATTTCCGCCTGCAAGCTGGCCAGCAGGCTGGAGGCACCAAAACGGAAATGCTCGGCGGTCACCCAGTGCTCGCCCAACAGGTGCTCGGCCAGGTCGATGTATTCGGCTGCTTCAGCCGCCGTGCGCACGCCGCCAGCGGCCTTGAAGCCACACTGGGCAGCGGTGGCGCGAATGGCCGCCAGCATGATGCCCGCCGCATCCAGCGTGGCATTGACTGGCACCTTGCCGGTAGAGGTCTTGATGAAGTCGGCGCCGGCCTCGATGGCGATCAGGCTGGCCTGACGGATCAGTGCCGGTTCTTTCAGCTCGCCACTTTCGATGATGACCTTGAGCAGCTTGTCGCCACAGGCATCCTTGCAGGCAGCCACCAGCTCGGCGCCGACTTCGGCATTGCCGGCCAGCAGTGCGCGATAGGGGAACACCACGTCCACCTCGTCGGCACCGGCAGCGATGGCGGCTGTGGTTTCGGCCACGGCCTGTGCGACATCAGCGCCGCCGGCCGGGAAGTTGGTCACGGTGGCCACCTTGACCTGCGCCAGGCCCAGCTCATCCAGCGTGCGACGTGCCAGCGCGACAAAACGGGGATAGACACAGACTGCCGCCACCGTGCCGGCACTGCTGCTGGCCTGCTGGCACAGGGCAACGATGCGCGCATCAGTATCGTCATCGTTCAGAGAGGTGAGGTCCATCATGGACAGGGCGCGGCGCGCGGCAGTAATGAGTTCTGACATGGGATTCCTGCTGGGTTGTCATCTGCATGCCAGGCCATGGCCAGTCGCCATGCCCGCAGATTCAAGGGAGTGATTATGAAAATATCTTTAGCTGAAAGCAATCAGGAATAGCAGTAAGCGGACGAACAGGACAATGGTCTCAAGGCCCAACGCAGTCTGGAGTGGCCGCCGTGCAGCCTAGCCGGCCATGTGTTGCAGATAGTGTTGCAAGCGTTGCTGCAGATAGGGGACGGCGGCACCCAGGGCCAGGTATTCGGCAGGCGGCATCCAGCGCCAGCACTGGCCTTCGTCACCCAGACGGATGGCTGCGGCCTGCGCCGCGTCGAGCCGGCCTGCCATGAAGAAACTGAGCGCACCGGGCTGCTGCCAGCTGGGATAGCTGCGTTGCCAGATGATTTGTGCAGGCTGCAGCAGGATGCCGAATTCTTCCTGTGTTTCACGCTGCAGACAGGCAAACGGGCTTTCCTGCCCTTCCCGCCCGCCGCCGGGAAAATCCCAGCAGGCGGCAAAGGGCAGGCCGGGCTTGTCGTCACGCAGATACACCAGCAGGCTGTCCTGATAAAACAGCGCCGCCTTGGCTCCGCAAAACGACTCACGCATGGCCGGTCCTTACACCCGCCGCGCGTCGGTGACGCCCGGCAGTTCCATCATGCGCGCCAGCACACGGCTGATGTCCTGCACCTGGCGCACTTCCACGGTGAAGCGCATCTTGGCGCGCATATCGCGCGACAACGTATGCACGGCAATCAGGTTGAGCTTTTCGCGCGACAGCACGTCGGAAATATCACGCAGCAGACCACCACGGTCCAGCGATACCACCTCGATATCAATCGGGAACACGCTGCTTTTCTGGTCGCCCCAGCCGGCGGCAATCAGCCGTTCCGGCACATCGGCCGACAGGCGCTTGAGCGTGAGGCAATTGGTGCGGTGAATGGAGATGCCACGGCCCTTGGTAACGAAACCGACCACGGCATCCGGCGGTGCCGGCTTGCAGCACTTGGCCAGTACCGTCATCAGGTTGTCCACCCCCTCGATCAGGATGCCGCCAGCGTCATGACCGCCCTTGCTGGCGCGGATGATGCTTTCCGGTTCGACATCCGCCGGTGGCGGCGGGGCAAAACTGGCAATGGCATTGGCGACAGAGCGGGTGCTCAGTTCACCATGCCCCATGGCGCCATACACTTCGTCCAGCTTGGCATAACCCAGCTTTTCCGCCAGCAGGGTGAGATTGGGTTGCTGATGCGGGTGACGGGCCAGTTCGCGCTCGAACAGCTGCTTGCCGGTTTCGCGCACCGTGTCCGCATTCTGCATGCGGATGTACTGGCGGATCTTGGAAATGGCGCGATGGCTTTTGACCCAGCCATCGTGCAGCCAGTTGACCGATGGCCCGCCTTCCTTTGCCGTGAGGATTTCCACCCGCTGGCCATTTTGCAGCGGCGTGGACAAGGGCACAATCTGCCCTTCCACCTTGGCACCCCGGCAACGGTTGCCCAGGCCGGTGTGGATGGCATAGGCAAAGTCGATGGGGGTGGCGCCATGCGGCAGCGCCAGCACCCGGCCTTGCGGGGTCAGCACATAGATGGTGTCGGAGAACAGCTCGGTCTTGAAGGCTTCGGCCAGCCCTTCACGGTCGGACATTTCCTCGCGCCAGTCCAGCAGTTGACGCAGCCAGGAGATTTTTTCCTCGTACTGCGCATCGCCCTTGCCGCCTTCCTTGTAGCGCCAGTGGGCGGCCACGCCGAATTCGGCATGCTCGTGCATTTCAAAGGTGCGGATCTGCACCTCCAGCGCCTTGTCCTCCGGGCCGATCACCGCGGTGTGCAAGCTGCGGTAATTATTGGCCTTGGGATGGGAAATGTAGTCGTCAAACTCGCCGGGAATCGGCTGCCACATACCGTGGATGATGCCCAGCGCGGTGTAGCAATCGGGCAGTTTTTCCACCAGGATGCGCACGGCGCGGATGTCATACAACTCGGTAAAGTCGAGCTTTTTCTTCTTCATCTTTTTCCAGATGGAGAAGATGTGCTTGGGCCGCCCGGCCACTTCGGCCTTGACCCCGGCGGCCTTGAGCTCGGAGCGCAAGGTATCCAGCACCCGGTCGATGTAGTCGATGCGCTCCAGCCGGCGCTCGTCCAGCAGCCTGGCAATTTTCTTGTAGCTATCCGGTTCGGTGTGGCGGAAGCCCAGGTCTTCCAGCTCCCACTTGATCTGCCACACGCCCAGGCGGTTGGCCAGCGGGGCAAACAGGTCCAGCGTTTCGGTGGCGATGGCGCGCCGCACCGCTTCGTCATGCACATGGGGCAGGTAATGCATGGTCTGGGTGCGCCAGGCCAGCTTGATCAGCACCACGCGGATATCCGCCACCATGGCCAGCAGCATCTTGCGCATGGTTTCCGCCTGGCGGGCACGTTCTTCCGGAGTTTCCAGCTTGTCGATACGCGCCAGCTCGGTAATGCGGCGCACGCCGCCCACGCCGTCCACCAGCACGGTGACGGTCTGGCCGAAGTTCTCGGTCATCCAGCCTTGCCAGTCGGGCTTGTGGTCCGGCACGGCAAACAACAGGGTGGCGACAATGGCGTCGGTAAGGAGGTTAAGGTCGGCCACGATGGCGGCGGCGGAAACCGCATGGCTGAACAGGTCCTCACCGGTACTGACCAGGCCCTTACCGCGATACAGCTCGCGCGCGGCATCAAAGGCGCGGGCCAGCAAGCTGGCTTCCGCCTCGGGCAGGGCGGCAGACATCTGTTCCAGCCACCGTTTCGGGTCGGCAGCATCGGCCAGGGTATCGGCCATCGAACGTACTACGGAAACCATATTTCACACCTGGGCAGCAGCGCTGCACAAAAAATGGATGCCAACTTCCGTCGGTCAGGCCAGCAGACGTTGCAACAGCCGCTTCACCGGAGCGGGCAAACCCGCCTCCAGCGCCTGCTGCAAGGGTATCCACTGTCCGGCGGATTCCTGCACTCCGGTGGCGGCCAGCGTATCCAGCCGCGCCGGCACCGGGGTAATGATCAAGCGATAATGGGTAAACACATGTTCCAGCTCGGGCCAGGAGGGCAGCACATCACCCTGGCCCATGCACTCCAGCCAGCGCTCCAGCGCCATGCTGTCGGCAAATTCCGGCAAGGACAGCAGACCGCCCCAGATACCGGAGGGCGGACGCCGCTCCAGCCAGATCCGCTCACCATGCTGCGCCAGCAACATGACGGTGTGGCGGGTAGGCTGCGCCTTTTTCGGGCGCGGTGTGGGCAGTTCATGGGTGCGCCCCTGCTGCGCCGCCACGCAGCCATCCACCATCGGACACACGGTACAGGCCGGCTTGCGGCCGCATACGGTGGCGCCCAGGTCCATCAGGCCCTGGGTATAGGCGGTCATCTGGCTGCCATCGGCAGGCAGCAGCGCTTCAGCCAGCGCCCACAATTGCTTTTCAACCGCTTTTTCACCGGGAAAACCGGCAATGCCGAAGCAGCGCGTGAGCACTCTTTTGACATTGCCGTCCAGAATGGTTTCACGCTGGGCGAAAGCGAAGGAGGCAATGGCCGCGGCGGTGGAGCGCCCGACGCCCGGCAGGCGCTGCAGGGCCTCGCGCTGGGCAGGAAACTGCCCGCCAAACTCCTCCATCACCATCAGCGCTGCCTTATGCAAATTACGTGCCCGGCTGTAATAGCCCAGCCCGCTCCACAAGGCCAGCACCTCGTCCACCGAGGCCGCCGCCAGCGCAGCCACATCGGGAAACCGCTGCAGAAAGCGGGCGTAGTACTCCAGCACCGCAGTCACCTGCGTTTGCTGCAGCATGATCTCGGACAGCCATACCCGATAGGGGTCGCGCACCTGCCAGGGCAGATCGTGCCGGCCATGCTGTTTCTGCCAGGCCACCAGGCGGGTGGCAAATGAATCCTGCAACATGCGAGCCCGCGTTTATGCAAAAGGGAACCGGACATGCTACCGCAAAGGCGGAGCAGCACCAAGCAGTGCGCCTGCAAATAAGGTAAAATGGAAGATTGCTTAAAGCTTGCTTATCTGAAGGATGTACCCATGGCCACTTTCCGTTCACGCCAGCGCGCCAATCTGCGCCGCGATGTCAGCAGCAGCGACACCTCCCCCGCTCAGCCTGCCGCCGGCAACGCCGCAGCATCAGCCGAAGGCGCGGCCAAGGGGCCCATCATCCAGAAAAAGGCGCCATCAGCCAGCGGCCCGCGCGATCCTTACTCGGCGCGCCGGCCAGCCGCCGGCCAGCCGCCACGCCAGGGCGAACGCCAGTTCCAGCAACGCGATGGTGAGCGCAAGCCGTTCAACCGCGACGACCGTGAGCGCAAGCCCTACCCGCCGCGCGATGGTGAGCCACGCCGCTTCGAGCCGCGTGACGGCGAACGCAAGCCGTTCAACCGCGACGACCGTGAGCGCAAGCCCTACCCGCCACGCGACGGCGAGCCGCGCCGCTTCGAGCCGCGTGATGGCGAACGCAAGCCGTTCAACCGTGACGACCGCGAGCGTAAGCCCTACCCGCCGCGTGACGGCGAGCCACGCCGCTTCGAGCAGCGTGATGGCGAACGCAAGCCGTTCAACCGTGACGACCGCGAGCGCAAGCCTTACCCGCCGCGTGACGGCGAGCCGCGCCGTTTCGAGCAGCGTGATGGCGAACGCAAGCCGTTCAACCGTGACGACCGTGAGCGCAAGCCCTACCCGCAGCGCGACGGCGAGCCGCGCCGTTTCGAGCAGCGTGATGGCGAACGCAAACCGTTCAACCGCGACGACCGCGAGCGCAAGCCCTACCCGCCGCGCGAACGCGATGCCTCGGCACCGCGCAGCCTGCACCCGGCCGACAGCCGTGGCGATCTGCATGAATCGCGCCGCCCGGAAGGCGAACGCAGCTATCAGCGCGACCGTGGCCCG
>NZ_JAELTZ010000017.1:0-89722 GCF_016429115.1 Aquitalea sp. ASV15
GCATCAATGTATTCAAGGTGCGCGAGGTATCGCAGACGCCGGCCATCACCAAAACCCCCAACATGCCCTTTGGCGTGCAGGGCGTGCTGTCCTTGCGCGGCAACATCATCCCGGTGATTTCGCTGGCACGTTTCGTCGGCTCGGAACAAAGCGGTCGCAAATTCGACACCATGATCGTCACCGAATTCAACAAGAGCACCCAGGCTTTCCTGGTGGATTCGGTCGACCGCATCATCCGCGTCGACTGGGACCGGGTACGCGCCCCGGAAAACATGATGAGCACCACCACCAACTCCAATCTGATCACCGCCATTACCGAACTGGAAGACGGCAAGCTGGTTTCCATTCTGGACGTGGAACAGATTCTGGCCACCGTGGTGGGTGAACCGCGTCTGCCGGACATTCCGCAGGCACAGCTGGAAACCGACCAGTACCTGTTCTTCGTCGACGACTCGGTGGTGGCGCGCAAGGAAATCACCAGCGTGCTGGAAAAGATGGGCATCAAGTTCCAGCAGGCCACCAATGGCCGCGAAGCCTGGGAACGCCTGCAAGTGCTGGCCAGCCGCAGCTGGGGCGAAGACGAGTCGCTGCACGACTATCTGAAGATCATTCTGGTGGATGCGGAAATGCCGGAAATGGACGGTTATGTCCTGACCAAACTGATCAAATCCGATGTCCGCTTCAAAGGCATCCCGGTTATCATGCACTCCTCGCTGTCCTCCAACGCCAACAAGGCGATGGGTTCCAGCGTGGGTGTCGATGCCTATGTTGCCAAATTCGATCCGGCAATACTGGCTGAAACTTTGATTCCATTCCTGCAGAGGTAACCGTTAAAATCAACGGCTCAATGGAATACCGACATTTCAGGACCTACCCAGATGCCAGATAAAAACATGCGATTCCTCGTTGTGGACGATTTCTCGACCATGAGAAGAATTGTTCGCAACCTGCTGAAAGAGTTGGGCTTCACCAATGTGGATGAAGCCGAAGACGGCCAGGTTGCCTTGCACAAGCTGAAAACGCAGCATTTCGACTTTATCGTTTCCGACTGGAACATGCCGAACATGACCGGCATCGAGTTGCTGAAAGCAGTACGCGCCGACCAGCAGATCAAGCATCTGCCCTTCATGATGATTACCGCCGAAGCCAAGCGGGAAAACATCATCGAAGCCGCCATGGCCGGCGCCAGTGGTTACATCGTCAAACCGTTCACGGCTGCCACACTGGAAGAAAAGATGAACAAGATCTTCCAGACCATGAACAAGTAAAACGAACAAACATAGCAAACAAACTTGCCTAGTCAGCACTGAGGAGAGGCTATCGTGCCGGATCACATTCTGGAAAGTGGAGATTCACCGGATCTCGAAGCATTGTTTGACAGCATTGCCAGTCAGCAACAGCAAAAAGAACCAGAAGCAATCTCGACCACATCGGCTGGGTCGGCAAGCACGGCAGCCAGCAACGAAACCAGTACCGCGGTCATGTACGAACAGATTGGCCAGTTGACACGCAAGATGCACGACGCGCTGCGCGATCTGGGCTATGACAAATCACTGGAAAAGGTGGCAGACGCCATTCCCGATGCCAAGGACAGGCTGAGCTACATCGCCTCGCTGACGGAAAGTGCGGCCGAACGGGTGCTCAATGCCACCGACCTGGCCAAACCCTATCAGGATGATCTGGAAAGTCGTGCCAGGCTGCTGTCGGAACGCTGGAACCTGCTCTATGCCAACCAGCTGTCGACTGCCGAATTCAAGAACCTTGCCGAGGAGACCCGTCAGTACCTCGGCCATGTTCCGAAACAAACCCAGGCCACCAATACCCAGTTGCTGGAAATCGTGATGGCGCAAGACTTCCAGGACCTTACCGGCCAAGTCATCAAGAAAATGATGGATATGGTGCATATACTGGAAACGGAACTGGTGGCCTTCCTGATCGAATTCTCTCCGGATTCCAAGAAAGCCGAGCTGGACAGCAATCTGCTGAATGGTCCGGTGGTCAATCCGGAGGGCAGAACGGACGTGGTGTCCAGCCAGCAGCAGGTCGACGACCTGCTGGAAAGCCTGGGCTTCTAAACAAAAAGCGGTGAACGTGTTAGCGGCATAAGCGGGGTGAGAATATGAGCGATTTTGGCGGCATGGAAGAACTGCTACAAGACTTCCTGATGGAATCCACCGATCTGCTGTCCGATGTGGACAACAAGCTGGTGGAACTGGAAAAGCGTCCTGAAGACAAGGCACTGCTCAATGACATTTTCCGGGGCTTCCACACCATCAAGGGCGGAGCTGGCTTTCTGAACGTGGGTCCGATGGTCAACCTGTGCCATCGCACCGAAAACCTGTTCGACAAGCTGCGCAACGGCGAACTCCACATCACGCCGGAAGTGATGGACGTGATTCTGGATGCAACCGGCATTGTGCGCGACATGTTCGGCACCCTGGGCCAGGGCCTGATGGTGGCGGATGCCGATGCCGATGTACTCAATGCACTGGATGCCGTACTGGCCGGCGAAATGCCCGGCAAGGCCGCCGCGCCCGCCCCTGCCCCGGCGCCTGCCGCAGTGGCAGCGGCTCCGGCGGTGCAAGCCGTGGCCAGCCCGGCGCCGGCTCCTGCTGCTGCCACAGACGGTCCTGACTGGAATGCCCTGCATCAGGCCATCGTGCCGCAAGCGGCCACCGCACAGCCTGCCCCGGCAGCCGCACCGGCACCAGCGCCGGCAGCAAGCGCAGCACCGGCCGCAGCAGTTGCCGCCGTGGTCAGCACACCGGTACAGGAACTGCTGCCCGCCGCAGAACACATTCCCGCAGCCAAACCTGCCAGCAAGGCGGTGGCCAACAAGCAGCCCAGCAGCGCCGGCAACAGCAGTGGCCCGCAGGAAAACACCATCCGTATCGATACGGTACGCCTGGACATGGTGCTCAACCTGTCCGGCGAAATCGGCCTCACCAAGAACCGCCTGACCACCCTGCGCACGGAAATCCTGCAGGGCAATCGCGACGGCAACACCCTGCGCTCGCTGGACGAAGCCATCAGCCAGCTCGACCTGCTGGTGGGTGACCTGCAGAACGCGGTGATGAAGACCCGCATGCAGCCTATCGGCCGCCTGTTCCAGAAGTACCCGCGCCTGGCACGCGACCTGGCTCGTCAACTGGGCAAGGAAGTGGAACTGGTACTGTCCGGTGAAGAAACCGAGCTGGACAAGACCATGATCGAAGATCTGAACGATCCGCTGGTCCACCTGGTGCGCAATGCGGTTGACCATGGTGTCGAGTCGCCGGAAGAACGTATTGCCGCTGGCAAGAAGCCGCAATCGCTGATCCAGCTAACCGCCGAACAGGTGGGCGATCATATCCAGATCGAAATCACCGATGACGGCAAGGGCATGAACCCGGACGCCCTGCGTCGCAAGGCCATCGAAAAAGGCCTGATCGATCAGGAAACCGCCAACGGTCTGGACGAAAAGCAGTGCCTGCAACTCATCTTCATGCCGGGTTTCTCCACCAAGGACCAGATTTCCAGCGTTTCCGGCCGTGGCGTGGGCATGGATGTGGTGCGGACCAATATCCAGAAACTCAACGGCCGCATCGACATCAACTCGCTGCCGGGCGAAGGCACCCGCATCAGCATCTCGCTGCCGCTGACCCTGGCCATTCTGCCGGTACTGGTGGTCCGTGCCTGCAACCAGCCGTTTGCCGTACCGCTGGCCATGGTGCGCGAGATCATCACCATCGATCCGAACGCCATTCAGGAAGTCTCCGGCAAGCCCACCATCGTGGTACGCGACGAAATCCTGCCGCTGCGCACCCTGGCCGGCCTGCTTGGCTGGGAACCGACACAGAAGCCCTACTTTGGCGTGCTGATGCAGTCGGCCGAGAAGTCCTTCATTCTGGCCATCGACTCCTTTGTCGGTCGTGATGATGTGGTCATCAAACCGCTGCAGAATATTCGTCCGAAGGGTGTGGCCGGTGCCACGCTGTCTGGCGACGGCTCGGTGGTACTGGTGCTGGATATGGAAGACCTGCTCAGCTCCAGCGATGGCACCAATGGCCAAGTCCGGACCTCGGAGTTGATCTCCGTATAAGAAAAACCAGAACTGGCAAGTTTTAATGACCTCACAAAGCGCCTTCATTGGCCGACAACCGGTATTGAACCGTAACCAGCAGCTCATCGGGTATGAGCTGCTTTTTCGTGCAAGCGAGGAAGCCAATTCGGCAGGGCCACACAGCGAGCTGCAGGCGGATACCCAGGTATTGGTGAATACCCTGAACAATATGGGCACCAGCTGGCTGATCGGCAACAAGCTGGCCTTCATCAATGTGGGTGAAGCCATGCTCACCAGCGATTTTCTGGAATTGCTGCCACCACGCCGGGTGATTCTGGATATCGCCCCCGACATCAGCGCCTCCAGTGAATTGCTGTCGCGGGCGCGCCATCTGCGGTCGCTGGGTTTTGGCATTGCCCTGGATGATTTCTCCTTCGAGGCCCAGTCCGCCGCCTTTCTGGAGTTCGCCAACTACGTCAAGCTGGATATCCAGAACCGCAATACCAATCACTTCCAGGTGCTGGCTGCCCGCTTGCGCAGCTATCCGGTGATCCGTATTGCCGAGCGGGTGGAAACCCACGAGCAATACCATCTGTGCAAGGAACTGGGCATGGATGGCTTTCAGGGCTACTACTTCGCCAAGCCGGAAACCCTGTCGGCAAGGGTGATTCACCCCACCTTCAGCAATGCGCTGGAGCTGCTCAACCTGCTGCGCATGGATGCGGACCTGCGTCAGGTGGAACAGATCCTCAAGCGCGATGTGGCGCTGTCCTTCAAACTGCTGCGCTATGTCAATTCGGCCGCTGCCGGGCTGAACACCACCATCAGCTCCTTCTCGCACGCAGTCACCGTACTGGGTTACAAAAAGCTCTACCGCTGGCTGACCCTGCTGCTGGTCACCGCCTCCGATGATGGCCGTGCGCCACCGGCCCTGCAGAAAACCGCCGTGACCCGTGGCCGCTTCATGGAATTACTGGGGGAGCAACTGGGGCTGCATCATGACGAGTGTGACAATTTGTTCATCGTCGGCATGTTCAGTCTGCTCGATGTACTATTCGACATGCCCATGGCCAATATCCTGGAGCACTTGCAATTGCCGCTGCCCCTGATCGAAGCCCTGTCGGAACGCAAGGGGCAGATGGGTGCCCTGCTGCAACTGACCTGCAGCTGCGAAGATGGCCAGCTGGCCGGGGTGGTCGAACTGTCGGCACGGCTGCAGCTGAGCGCCGACCAGCTCAACCAGGCCCATGTCGCCGCACTCGCCTGGGTAGAGGATCTGGGCTTATAATTGCCAGCCCTTCAGCCGGTTCCGAACCCCTCGATGAAACTGTTAGCCATTGATACCTCCAGCAGTTATTTGTCCCTGGCCCTCAGCCTGGACGGCGAAATGCACGCCTTTCATGAGGAGATGGGACAAAAACACGCGGAACGCACCCTGCCGGAAATCGATACGCTGTTAAAACAGGCCGGCATCAAGCTCACTGCGCTGGACGCCATCGTCTTCGGTCAGGGACCGGGTTCCTTTACCGGCCTGCGCATTGCCTGCGGCCTGGCACAAGGTCTGGCTTTTTCCGCGGGACTGCCGGTCATCGGCATTCCCACGCTGGATGCCGTCGCCCAGCAAAGCGCAGCCGACCAGTTGCTGGTCTGCCTGGATGCGCGCATGCAGCAAGTGTATTGCGCGGTCTACCAGACCGGCCCGCACTGGCAACGCCTGGGACCGATCACCCTGCAGGATCCCCAGGCGGTGGTCTTGCCAGACTGCATCACCCAAGTAGCCGGCGATGGTTTTGAAAACTACCCCGCCCTGCTGGCAGGACAACGTGAGCACATTCGCCATAGCGGCGTGCTGCGCGCCGATGCCCGCGCCCACATCGCGCTGGCACAGAGCGGTCGCTACCCCATGCAGCACCCGCGCGAAGCCGAGCTGCTGTATGTCCGCAACAAAGTGGCACTGACCTCGATCGAACAACAGGCACTCAAGGGATGAGCAGCGTCCGCCGCTACCATCCAGCCTCCGCCCACGACCTGGCCACACAGGAAGCTGCTGCAACACCACATGGCTGGAGCGCAGGCAATTACCAGGATTCCATCAACGCCGGCCACGCATTTTACTGCCTTGAGCAGCCAGAAACCGGCTTTGCCGTGGTGATGCCGGTGCTGGATGAAGCCGAGCTGCTGAATATTGTCATTGCCGGGCCGCAGCAGGGACGTGGTCTGGGCCGACAATTACTGGAGGGCCTGATGCAGGATCTCCGGCAACAGGGTTGTCAACGGCTGTTCCTGGAGGTGCGCGCCAGCAATGCCCCGGCGCGGGCACTCTATCTGCGTTGCGGGTTTCATGAGTCCGGCCTGCGCAAAAACTACTACGCTGGCGGCGATGGTCAACGCGAACACGCCATCCTGATGGAGGCCTGCCTGTGAACCGCAGCCGCTTTATCCAGCAGGCCATCGGCCTTGGCCCGCAATGGCAGGCCCGCAGCGGCTGGTTTGAACAGCATCCCGCCGAACTGGAGCGTCAGGCTTGGCAACTGGCACAGCAGCAAGCCAGCCAGTCTGCAGTCACCGCGGCAGAAATCCCCCCCGCCATAACCGCCGTAACGGAGGCTGATGCTGAGCTGGCGGCCCCGCTCCTGGTGACCAGCCCTGCTGCCATGGCAAGCACTCCAGAGCTCATATCAGCAGCCGCTCCGGTGACTGCCCCAGCGGAACAGCCCGCTGCCGCGCCCCTGCCGCTGGTGGAACTCAGTTGGGAACAGCTGGAACAAGCCGTGGCAAACTGCCAAAACTGCCAGCTCTGCCAGACCCGTAGCCAAACCGTATTTGGCCGCGGTAATCCGCAGGCACGCTGGATGCTGATCGGCGAGGCGCCCGGCGAGCAAGAGGACCGGCAAGGCCAGCCCTTTGTCGGCAAGGCTGGCCAGCTGCTGGACAATATGCTGGCGGCTGCCGGACTGGACCGTGAAAACGATGTCTATATCGCCAATGTGCTGAAATGCCGGCCACCAGGCAATCGCAACCCGGCTCCGGCTGAAATCCTGGCATGCAGCAACTATCTGCAACAGCAGATTCGCCATGTGCAACCCACCCTGATTCTGGCCTTGGGCCGCTTTGCCGTGCAAACCCTGCTGCAGACCGAGCAAAGCATCGGCAAGCTACGCGGCCAGTTGCACCACTATCAGGGCATTCCACTGATTGCCACCTATCACCCGGCCTATCTGCTACGCAATCTGCCGGACAAGGCCAAGGCCTGGCAAGACATGGTGCTGGCCAAGCAGCACTTCAACCGTCTCAGCAAGGCAGCATCCCTGCACACCACCCAGCCTCAGCCATAGACTCCCCGCAGCCAGCGCCGATAAATGGCATCTGCCTGGCGATGGCTCTGCGGCATGCCCTCCTCCAGTGAAGCGGCAATCTGCGCCACCGACATGACACTGGGCAGATCATGGGCATCGATTTCCTGATAGCCCACCTGCAGCCACTGCCGGATCATTTCCACTTTCACCTCGCAATGAAACTGCATGCCCAGGTGGCGGCCGTCGTACAGATAAGCCTGGTTGCGGCAATAGGCACTGCTGGCCAGCAAACTGGCCCCTGGCGGCAAATCGAAACTGTCGCTGTGCCACTGAAAAACACGCGGGGACGAATACCCGCCAAACCACTCCTGCGCCAGCGCCTCCGATTCGGCCTGCAGCGCGACCCAGCCGATTTCCGGAATGTCCGCCTTGCGCACACGCGCACCCAAGGCCCGCGCCAGCAACTGCCCACCCAGGCAGTGTCCGATCACCGGCACCCCGGCAGCCACCGCCCGCCGCAGGAAGTCGATCTCCAGCAGAATCCAGTCATGCTCGGCCTCGTCGTTGACGCTCATCGGTCCACCAAAAGTGGCGATGCCGGCATAAGCCGACACATCATCCGGCAGCACTGCACCGGTATAGACCTTGAAAATGCACGAAGGTATAGCCTGGCGGTTCAGATAATCGAGAAAATATTCCGGTCCATCCAGCGACACATGCTGAATGATGGCGATGGGCTTCATGTCGTCTCCTCGTGCACACCTTGACTCCACAGATGGAATACGTGATCACAAAAAAAATGAAAAGAGCCAATATAGATGAATTAACACTGACGATGAATTGAAAATTGATCAAATCATCAAGAGACCAGCTGCAGTGAGCCGTGGAAACAACATCATGCACCTGCGTACGACAGGCAATAAAAAACCCTTCTCCGTGCACCAGAGAAGGGCTCTTGAACGTTACCGAAAAACAAGCTTACTTCAGCTTGGTTTCCTTGTAGATAACGTGTTTACGGGCAACGGGATCAAATTTTTTGATCTCCATTTTTTCCGGCATCGTGCGCTTGTTCTTCGTAGTGGTATAGAAGTGGCCAGTGCCGGCGGTGGATTCAAGCTTGATTTTATCGCGCATTGTATAACCTATCTGTCGCTATCTAGTTGACCGCTTAGATCTCGCCACGAGCGCGCAGATCTGCCAGCACTACATCGATACCAACTTTATCGATGGTACGCAGTGCAGCGTTGGATACGCGCAGGCGCACCCAGCGGTTTTCGCTTTCTACCCAGAACTTGCGGTACTGCAAGTTCGGCAGGAAACGACGTTTCGTCTTGTTGTTGGCGTGGGAAACATTGTTCCCGGTCATCGGACGTTTGCCGGTGACTTTGCAAACACGCGCCATGTTAACACTCCCAAAACCGGTAAAAGCTGGCTTTATACCATGAAAAAAGCCAGCGATTCAAGCATGATGCGCACTTTCCGCAGAAAGCACGATCTCGTATATGAAACAGTCGGGGCGGATTGTAACGGAATTACCACAAACACGCGAGTGCAACATGCAATTGCCCGCAGCAAGTGTTGCATTCATTGTTGCAACAAGCGCTGCCATGGCGGTTCAAATCCAAGCGATTTCGGGTTAAAATCCCGGATTCCCATAGAGCCGTAATTCCATGACCAAGTATATCTTCGTAACCGGCGGCGTGGTGTCTTCCCTCGGGAAGGGCATCGCCGCTGCGTCCATTGCTGCCATTCTTGAGTCGCGCGGGCTGAAAGTCACCATGCTGAAGCTCGACCCGTACATCAATGTCGATCCGGGTACCATGAGCCCCTTCCAGCACGGTGAAGTATTCGTGACGGAAGACGGCGCCGAGACCGACCTTGACCTTGGCCACTATGAGCGCTTCATCCAGTCCAAGATGAAGAAGAGCAACAACTTTACCACCGGTCAGGTTTACGAGTCCGTCATCACCAAGGAACGCCGTGGCGACTACCTGGGTGGCACGGTGCAGGTGATCCCGCACATTACCGACGAAATCAAGCACAAGGTGCATGAAGGCGCGGGCGATGCTGATGTGGCCATCGTCGAAATCGGCGGCACCGTGGGGGATATCGAATCCCTGCCCTTCCTGGAAGCCATCCGCCAGTTGCGCTCGAACCTGGGTCGCAAGAACACCATGTACGTGCATCTGTCCTACGTGCCGTTCATCGCGACCGCTGGCGAAATCAAGACCAAGCCGACCCAGCACTCGGTCAAGGAACTGCGCGAAATCGGCATCCAGCCGGACATCCTGCTGTGCCGCATGGACCGCGAACTGCCGGCCGACGAAAAACGCAAGATCGCCCTGTTCTGCAATGTCGAAGAAAACGCCGTCATCGGCTGTTATGACTCCGACTCCATTTACAAAGTACCGGCGATGCTGCACGAGCAAGGCATCGACGACATCATCACAGAACACATGCAGCTGGACTTGCCGCCGGCCGACCTGTCGGTGTGGGCGCGCATCATCGACGCCATCGAGCATCCGGAGCAAACCGTCAACATCGCCATGGTCGGCAAGTATGTTGACCTGACCGAATCCTACAAATCGCTGTCCGAAGCCCTGAAGCATGCCGGCATCCACACCCGCTCTGCCGTCAACATCATCTATGTCGATTCCGAAGACATCGAGCGTGATGGTGCCGAATCGCTGAAGGACATGGACGCCATCCTGGTACCGGGCGGCTTTGGCAAGCGCGGCGTGGAAGGCAAGATCAAGGCCGTGAAGTTTGCCCGCGAGAACAACATCCCCTACATGGGCATTTGCCTGGGCATGCAGATCGCACTGATCGAATACGCGCGCGATGTGGCTGGCCTTGCCGGTGCCAACTCCACCGAATTCGACCTCGACACCGATTACCCGGTGGTAGCCCTGATCGACGAATGGGTCAATCACGACGGCAAGATCGAAAAGCGCGACGAAAACTCCAATATGGGCGGCACCATGCGTCTGGGCGGCCAGCACTGTGATCTGGTGGAAGGTTCGCTGGCAGCACGCGTATACGGCTCCACCGACATCGTCGAGCGCCATCGTCACCGCTACGAAGTCAACAATTACTACGTACAGCGCCTGGAAGCTGCCGGCCTGACCATTTCCGGCCGTTCCGCCGGTCATGAAAAGCTGGTGGAAACCATCGAACTGAAAGACCATCGCTGGTTCTTTGCCTGCCAGTTCCATCCGGAATTCACCTCTACCCCGCGCGATGGCCACCCGCTGTTCAAGGCCTATGTGCAGGCAGCCATCGACTACAAGGCTGAAAAGCAAGGGAAATAAGCATGAAACTGTGCGGATTCGAAGTCGGCCTCAACCAGCCCCTGTTCCTGATCGCCGGCCCCTGCGTGATCGAAAGCGAACAGATGGCGCTGGACACTGCCGGTCAGCTGAAGGAAATCACCAGCGAGCTGGGCATCAACTTCATCTACAAGTCGAGCTACGACAAGGCCAACCGCTCCTCCGGCACCTCGTTCCGCGGCTTTGGCATCGACGAAGGCCTGCGCATCCTGGACGAAGTAAAACGCCAGATCGGCGTTCCCGTCTTGACCGATGTGCACGCAGAGAGTGAAATCGCCCAGGTTGCCAGTGTGGTGGATGTATTGCAGACCCCGGCCTTCCTGTGTCGCCAGACCGACTTCATCCGCGCAGTTGCGCAATGTGGCAAACCGGTAAACATCAAGAAAGGCCAGTTTCTGGCTCCGGGTGACATGAAGAATGTCATCGACAAGGCCCGTGCCGCTGCACTGGAAGCCGGCCTGCCGGAAGACAGCTTCATGTCCTGCGAGCGTGGCGTGTCTTTTGGTTATAACAATCTGGTATCCGACATGCGCTCGCTGATGATCATGCGCGAAACCGGCTGCCCGGTCGTTTACGATGCCACCCACTCGGTACAACTGCCAGGTGGGCAAGGCAGCTCTTCCGGCGGGCAGCGCGAATTCGTGCCGGTACTGGCCCGTGCCGCCGTGGCGGCCGGCATTGCCGGCATCTTCATGGAAACCCACCCCAACCCGGCCTGCGCCATGTCGGATGGCCCGAATGCTTGGCCGCTGGGCCGCATGAAGGAACTGCTGGCCACGCTGCAACAGCTGGATGGCCTGGTCAAGCAAAGTGCCTGGCCGGAACACTCGCTGTAATACGCTTTCGTTCCATCTGTGATAACAAGTTTTCTGCGGCCAGCCGCCTGAGAAGGCTGGCCGGTGGTGATACGGTTAACCTAGCAAAGCAACTGAAGGGGACAAGTATGAGTTCGATTATTGACGTAGTGGCCCGCGAGATCCTGGATTCCCGCGGCAATCCCACCGTTGAAGCCGATGTACTGCTGGAATCTGGCGTCATGGGCCGCGCAGCTGTTCCCAGCGGCGCCTCCACCGGCGAGAAGGAAGCACTGGAACTGCGTGACGGCGACAAGAGCCGCTATCTGGGCAAGGGCGTGCTGAAGGCCGTAGAAAACATCAATACCGAAATCTGCGAAGCCATCATCGGCCTCGACGCCGCCGACCAGGCCTTCATCGACAAGACCCTGATCGAACTGGACGGTACCGAAACCAAGTCCCGCCTGGGCGCCAATGCCATGCTGGCCGTATCGATGGCCGTGGCCCGCGCCGCTGCCGAAGACGCCGGCCTGCCGCTGTACCGCTACCTGGGCGGTGCCGGCCCGATGGCCCTGCCGCTGCCGATGATGAACGTGATCAACGGTGGCGCGCATGCCAACAACACCCTGGACATCCAGGAATTCATGATCATGCCGGTTGGTGCACAAACCTTCCGCGAAGCACTGCGCTGCGGTGCCGAGATCTTCCACAGCCTGAAAAAGCTGTGCGACAGCAAGGGCTACGCCACCACCGTGGGTGACGAAGGCGGTTTCGCCCCCAACCTGGCCAGCCACGAAGATGCCATCAAGCTGATTCTGGAAGCCATTGACGCCGCCGGTTACGTACCGGGTCAGGATGTGATGCTGGCGCTGGACTGTGCATCGTCCGAGTTCTACAAGGATGGCAAGTACCACCTGACCGCCGAAGGCCTGCAGCTGACTTCCGAGCAGTTTGCCGACTACCTGGAAACCCTGGTCAACAACTACCCCATCATCTCCATCGAAGATGGCATGAGCGAACACGACTGGGACGGCTGGAAGATCCTGACCGACCGTCTGGGCAAGCGCATCCAGCTGGTGGGCGACGATGTCTTCGTGACCAACCCGAAAATCCTGGCCAAGGGCATCGAGGCAGGCATCTGCAACTCGCTGCTGGTCAAGGTCAACCAGATCGGCACCCTGTCCGAAACCCTGAAAGCCGTTGATCTTGCCAAGCGTTCCAGCTATACCAGCGTGATGAGCCACCGCTCCGGCGAAACCGAGGACAGCACCATTGCTGACCTGGCCGTGGCCACCAACTGCATGCAGATCAAGACCGGCTCGCTGTCGCGTTCGGATCGTATGGCCAAGTACAACCAGCTGCTGCGTATCGAAGAAGAGCTGGGTGATGCTGCCTACTATCCGGGCCGTGCCGCCTTTTACCACCTGAAATAAGCTGAATCATGCGCTGGCTGACCCTGACTCTGGTAACCCTGCTGATCGCCTTGCAATGGCCCTTGTGGTTTGGCAAGGGGAGCTGGCTCAGGGTCTGGCAGCTGGACAAGCAACTGCAGGAACAGCGGGCTGTCACGCAAAAGCTGATAGCCCGCAACGCCGCCCTGGATGCCGAAGTTCGTGATCTGAAACAAGGAACCGATGCAATTGAAGAGAGAGCGCGCAACGAACTTGGTATGATCCGCAATGGTGAGGTATTTTTTCAATTACTGGATCCGGCTGCCTCTGCTAAACATTGACTAAGCCCATCCAAACCTTCACCCTCCTAGACTAAAAATAATTATGGCTGGTTTCAAAACTTCCAGGGTTTGGTCAATGACAACACAGAATCCGATTGAGGTTGCACGCGAAACGCTCAAGCAGCTGAGCATGCGCAAATTGCTGCCAACACCGGAAAATTTCGAGCGCGTCTACCACGAGCTCACACAAACCCCCATCGAACGCGACAACAAACTGGGCACCCAGTTGCTGCGGGCACTGGAAACCATTCCAGCCGAATCTCCGCAAAGCAAGACTTCCCTGCTGCGCATCAAACAGGCCACCGACGAGTCCCGCTGGGAACAGCTTCCACAGCTGGCCATCGACTTTCTGCGCCAGGCACTGACCGAAAGCCATCTGACCCAGACCTGGGGCAGCCTGATACAAAGCCTGATCCGCAGCTGGGATCTGCGCCTGCCCGACCTGCCGCAACACCACAAGCAGGCCGCACTGGAGCGGGTGCTGATCAACTACGGCAATCAGCCGGAAGAACTCAATACCAAGCTGTCGGCCCTGATCAAGAACTGGAATGCACCGGCCAGCCAGCGCGAAGCGCTCGCCATGCCGGATGATCCGCCAACAGCCAGCAGCACAATCCCCGGCGTTGCCGGTCAGGACAATAACAGCTGGCCGCTATGGCAACGCACGCTGGCCTTTGCCCTCAAGCACGGGCTGGAACCGCGCCTGATCAGCATGCCGGACATGGTGGAATCGCTGGAAGCACTGATCCGCGAGCTGGATCAGGTCTGCGACGATGACAGCCTCAACGTCTACATGCCCAAGCTGCGCGGCTTCATGATCAAGCTGGAACTGCAGACCCAGCAGGAAGGCCGCCTGGTTTCCGGCCTGACCAATCTGCTGCGCCTGTTGCTGGACAATGTGGCCGAGATCAACCGCTCGGACGATTATCTGGTCGGCCAGGTGCACTCGCTGCAGGAAGTGCTGTCGCACCAGCCGCTGTCGATGCAGCAGGTATACCAGCTGGAAACCAGCCTGAAGGAAGTGATCCGCAAGCAAGGCATGCTGAAAAGCACGCTGGACGAAGCCACCAGCTCCTTGCGCACCCTGCTGGACCGCTTTATCTCGCGCCTGGCCCTGATGACGGACACGACCGACGACTTCCACAGCAAGATCAGCAAACACAGTGAAAAGCTGAAGCAGACCAGCAATGTCGAAGAGCTGAGCAGCATCATCGGTTCGCTGATGGAAGACACCTCGCTGATGCAGCTGGACCTGACCCGTTCGCGCGACGAGCTGTTGTCCGCCCGCGAGCAGGTCGAGGCTGCCGAGCAGCGCATCAACGAACTGGAAAACGCACTGGAAGCCGCCAGCGCCAAGGTCAAGGAAGACCAGCTGACCGGTGCCTACAACCGCCGCGGCCTGGCCGAGCATTTCCAGCGCGAGATCAGCCGTGCCGAGCGAACCAGCAGCGAGCTGAGCGTGGCGCTGATCGACGTCGACAATTTCAAGCAGCTCAACGACCGCTATGGCCACCTGACTGGCGATGATGCACTGAAATACCTAGTGGACGTGATCAAGCACAATCTGCGTCCGGCCGACATTGTCGCCCGTTTTGGCGGTGAAGAATTTGTCCTGCTCATGCCGGACACGCCGGTTGAGGAAGCCATCGACACCGTACAGCGATTGCAACGCGAACTGACCCGCACCTTCTTCCTGGCCAATAACGACAGGCTGGTCATCACCTTCAGTGCCGGTGTGGCCAAATGGCATCTGGGCGAGCAGGACATCGAAGTGATAGAGCGCGCCGACCAGGCCATGTATCAGGCCAAGATCAGCGGCAAGAACCGCGTCATTTCAGCCGAACCTGACCGCATCATCTGATTTGCCAGGTCAGCACAAAAAAACCGGGGCGCCACCCCGGTTTTTTCATTCTGCGCTGCCGCCCTTGCTCATGCCCTTGCCCGCTTCGGCCCGCTGTCGTCGCACCGCCTTGGGGTCGGCCTGCAAGGGACGGTAAATCTCCACCCGGTCCCCCTCGCGCAGCACGGTATCCGGCTTGATGGCCTTGCTGAAGATGCCCAGCTTGAGTGCCGTGGCATCGATGATGGGAAACTGCGCCAGAATGCCGGATGCCCGCACCGCCTGCTCGGCCGTCGTCCCCTGCGCCACCTGCATGGCCATGACGCGCTGCCGTTGTGGCAAGGCACAGGCAACCTCTATCCGGATCAGCTCACTCATCGCCATACACCTTGTCGGCATGCTTGATAAAGGCATCCACCAGCGTGCCGGAAATGTGACCGAATACCGGACCGATCACCTTTTCCAGCAGCTTGCTGGAAAACTCGTAGCGCAGGGTAAACTCCACCTTGCAGCCAAAATCGCCCAGCGGGGTAAACTGCCACAGGCCCTGCAAGTGCTGGAAAGGCCCCTCGACCAGCTCCATCAGGATGCTTTCACCATCACGCAGGGTATTGCGGGTGGTGAAATGCTGGCGAATCTTCAGGTAATCAATATGCAGACTGGCCACCTGCTGATCCCCCTCGCGTGCGTGTTCCTCCGCCTTGGCACACCAGGGCAGGAAACGCGGATAATTTTCCACCTTGTCGACCAGGGCAAACATCTGCGCCGGGGTATGCGCAACCAGGACTTTCTTTTCTACAACCTGCATGGGGAAGCGGCACATTGTGCAAAATGGTTCAAGCTGGCAAGTTTACCAAAAGCCGCCCCGGCTGTCCGTGCCCGTCCCGCCACCGATTTCAAGCTGCTGATTTTCAGGAATTTTGGCCTGGCCGCAGCTTCTGGTAGAATGGCGGATTCCCTTTTCAAAGCCACGGAAAACTCAGGCTCATGAGCATCATCCAGAACCGCAAAGCCTTCCATGATTATTTCATCGAGGAAGAACTCGAGGCCGGGCTTGTGCTGGAAGGGTGGGAAGTCAAGGCCATACGCGCCGGACGCATCCAGCTCAAGGAAAGCTATATCGACTGGAAGAACGGTGCCTTCTGGCTGATCGGCTGCCACATCACCGCGCTGCAGTCGGCCTCCACCCATGTCAAGCCAGACCCGGTACGCCCGCGCAAGCTCTTGATGTCCCAATCGCAGATGAACCGCTTCATCGGCAAGGTGGAACGCGCCGGCTACACCATGATGGCGCTGGACCTGCACTACAGCAAAGGCAATATCAAGGCCCAGGTTGGCCTGGCCAAGGGCAAGAAGCTGCATGACAAGCGCGATACGGAAAAAGACCGTGAATGGCAGCGCGAGAAGCAGCGCTTCATGAAAAACCAGCGAGGTGGCGCATGAAAAAGAGCGCCGCCCTGCCCATTGCACTGATCTGCCTGGGTTCGGTGTGGTTTCTCAAGAGCACCGCCCTGCTGCCGAACACCTCCACCCTGCTTTCGCTGATACTGGCAGCGGCAGGGTGTCTATTATTGATCATCGACGGCTTCAACAAATCCACCCTGGTCAGCAGCCCCTTGCTGATTTACGCCGGAGCGGCCATCTATCTGCGCGACAACCTGGGCTTGCAATTCAGCCACCTGTTGTCGCTGGGCATGGTGGTGATGGGCTTGTTGATGCTGCTGGCACGCAGTGACCGCATTCCGGAGCGCAGCCGAGGCTGGCGCGCCTTGCAGGACAATCAGGACCAACCCTGAAACCGCATACTCTTTACCCATTGAACGACAGGCCTTCGGGCCAACGGAACCTTTCAAGGACAGGCATGGACAAGATCCTCATTCTCGACTTCGGCTCTCAAGTTACCCAGTTGATTGCCCGCCGCGTACGCGAAGCTCACGTCTACTGTGAGCTTCATTCGTTTGACATGCCGATTGAAGAAATCCGTGCATTCGGCCCCAAGGCCATCATTCTGTCCGGCGGCCCCAACTCGGTGTACGAATCGGACTACCAGGCCGACCCGGCCCTGTTCGAACTGGGCATCCCGGTACTGGGCATCTGCTACGGCATGCAGTTCATGGCGCAAAGCCTGGGCGGCAAGGTGGAAGCCGGTGACAAGCGCGAATTCGGCTACGCCCAGATCCAGGCCCGCCACCACTCCAAGCTGCTGGAGGGCCTTCAGGATCACATTGACGACGCCGGCAATGGTTTCCTGGATGTGTGGATGAGCCATGGCGACAAGGTGACTGCCCTGCCGCAAGGCTTCCACGTCATCGCCGAAACCCCGTCCTGCCCGATTGCCGCCATGGCGGATGAAGACCGTGGCTACTACGGCGTGCAGTTCCACCCGGAAGTGACCCACACCAAGCGCGGCACCGAAATGATCCATCGTTTCGTGCTGCACGTGGCGGCTTGCAAGCCCAGCTGGACCATGCCCAACTACATCGACGAAGCGGTGAAGAAAATCCGCGAGCAAGTGGGCGATGAAGAAGTCATCCTCGGCCTGTCCGGCGGCGTGGACAGCTCGGTCGCTGCCGCGCTGATCCATCGCGCCATCGGCCCGCAACTGACCTGCGTCTTCGTCGACCACGGCTTGTTGCGCCTGAACGAAGGCAAGATGGTGATGGAAATGTTTGCGCAGAACCTGGGCGTTAAGGTCATCCACGTGGATGCCACCGAACAGTTCATGAGCAAACTGGCCGGCGAAACCGATCCGGAAAAGAAGCGCAAGATCATCGGCGGCGAGTTCGTGGAAGTATTCCAGGCTGAATCCAACAAGCTGACCAATGCCAAGTGGCTGGCACAGGGCACCATCTACCCGGACGTGATCGAGTCCGCCGGTGCCAAGACCAAGAAGGCTCACACCATCAAGAGCCACCACAATGTGGGCGGCCTGCCGGAAGACATGAACCTCAAGCTGCTGGAACCGCTGCGCGAGCTGTTCAAGGACGAAGTCCGTCAACTGGGCGTGGCGCTGGGCCTGCCGCATGACATGGTATACCGCCACCCCTTCCCGGGCCCGGGCCTGGGTGTGCGTATTCTGGGTGAAGTGAAGATGGAATATGCCGACCTGCTGCGCCAGGCCGACGCCATCTTCATCGAAGAACTACGCAATACCGTGGACGAGAAAACCGGCAAGAACTGGTACGACCTCACCAGCCAGGCCTTTGCCGTGTTCCTGCCGGTGAAATCGGTAGGCGTAATGGGCGATGGCCGCACTTACGACTACGTGGTGGCCCTGCGTGCCGTGGTCACCAGCGACTTCATGACCGCCCACTGGGCCGAACTGCCCTACTCCCTCTTGGGCCGCGCCTCCAACCGCATCATCAACGAAGTACGCGGCATCAACCGCGTGGTTTACGATGTGTCGGGCAAACCGCCGGCAACGATTGAGTGGGAATGATTCCACGTTAAGCAATGACTGGCAGTTGCTAGCATGCAACACCCCCGAAGCCCGCGTCACAGCGGGCTTTTTGCATTTTCTGTCTGGCAACATCTGGCACGATTTGGCACCAGCAAGCAGCTATTTTTCACCTCGCTATCGCACGGTTTGGGCCAAGACATGATCATTCTGGCCGAAGTGTTCGCCCATATCGCACCGACACGCAAGCTTCTCATTGCGTATGCCGATCCGGAACTTGTGACTAAAATCCTGAAGCGTGCGGCCATGCCACCGGCCGATCCCGTACAATCTCCCGGCAACTAGACTTTGTATAGGATTTTTAATGGCATCGACTGGCACTGCTGAACATCAGACTTGTTTCTTTTGCGAAGTGACCATCTATGAGAGCTTCTGCATCGGCGGCATTCATAGCCGTATTGAAAGCAATCCGCCGAAGGTAGGGCTGATCGTGGTCCAACAGGCTGATTGCTATGCGGCGGGATCGGAGCCATCGGCATGATCTACCAGAGACGAGCTCTTCAGCGCCGCCTCAATGAGCTTCGCGAAGTACTTGATGATGAGGAGGTCAGCAAACTAGCTGAACGTCTCAACCGGGCCGGCAGGGACCGGGTAGCCGCAATGTGGGAATTGGTTGTGTTTCACGGTCTATCGAAATGCGGCCACCTCAAGAGCGAGGTTCCTCTGGCGTCTGGGAGACGACCGGACATCCATTTCGAGCATGATGGGCTACGATTGATCGCCGATGTGACAGCAATCTGCGATGAAAGTCTCGACAAAGACAACCCCTATCGCGAACTGATCCAACTAATCGAAGCAGCCAAGAACAAGCTCAAGCTGCCTACCGGAGGTCTCGATCTACGCATCCGAGCCAAGCACGAGAATACCAAGCGAGGAAAAAAGACCACCCTCCTGTTACCTCCCAGGGAGAAATTGCAGACATTCGTTTCTCAAACAATCGTTCCGCAGCTACGCGAGCAGATAGCCGCAGGGACATCACCTCTGCGCATAGTAATTGATGACCACGATGCTGATCTGGACATCATTATTAATCCGACAAAGTCACCTTACAATTCTGCCGGCTTCGCCGCCTATGACGTACCCCAGATCAAAGATCAGAATCCTCTCTATAAAGCACTCAAGAGCAAGGCCGATCAGCTCCGTGGCGCGCTGGGTATCACCGGCGTCATTGTAGGGGATGGTGACTGCTGCATTCTCTCAGATCGCTCACTAGGCTGGGGGGAGGTGTCAGCCAAGCAAATTATCGATGAGTTCTTCAGGCAATATTCATCCGTCGATTTCGTTCTGCTCCTAAGCGTCCGTGAAAGCCGCCTTGGCTGGGCTCCTTACCCACCTCCTGTTCGGCAGAACCATCCAAGTTTGTTTATTAGGGAGGGCTGTAACACCAGCTCCGAATTAAATACTCTGTTCCAGTCGATGATAGGGCACTTCCCGAAGCCCGCGATGATGCCCGTCAACGGCGCACTTCGGGCTCGCGAAGACGATTACGGCCTCGGTCATCACGGAGGATATTCTATGGTGGGATCAAGCGTAGTGCGCCTCGGCCTGCGCGAGTTTACGGAGATCTTCGCGGGTCTGCGTTCACTTCAGGGCAATGGCGCCAAGTATGTCGAAGCAGCACAGAAACTACCTCAGGAACCGAACCACTTGCAGGCTATCGTGTTGCGCAATCTGATGGAAGGCCGCCTGCCGGAGTCGATCGAGATCATCAAGACCGGCGAGGAGGATAACGACAACTGGGTCGAAATCCACTTCGGTGAAATCGACCCCGCCATCGCTCCTCTCCGGTAAAGCTACTCGGCTTGTCGGACTTGGGGCTCAGCAAGCAGCTGTGGCGTTAATCGTTAGAGACCTCGGGACTTGCCGCCCCGGCCTACTCACCCTAACCACCCAATGCCCTAAGCTGGTGAAGTGTAGTGTTCACGCCATGGCTAGAAAGTTCGGGACGTGAAATAGTAAGTGGCGACAAGCTCTGAAAACAGAGCAGAGCAGTAGAGATATAGAGAGGAGTGCGAATGGCTGATGAGCTGATCTTGGACTATGAAGACTTGTACCTGCTTCACCGGCACTACATCAACTTGACCTGCATTGACTCTGGTGTGGCAGCGATCAAGGAAAATGGCGGCAAGCCGAAGCGCTACAACTTCAGCGCCTTCGTCGTGAACGTTGAGGGCGTGGCCTTGGCGATCACCGCAGGTCACATCTTCTCGGACCTGAAGCAAGCCATCACTGCTGGTGCGAAGCTGTCCGACTGGGCTATAGATGATTCCATGACCAGCGACCATGGGTTCCCCGCCTATCCAATCGACGTCAACTTGGAGCGTGACGTAGTCTTCTTTGACGAAGATGGTCTCGACTACGGCGCTTACCTGCTGGATCCGATGGCATTGAGGGCTCTTAATCAGAGCGGCATCGTGCCAATCGAAGAGGCTCAATGGAACGCAGAAGATCTGCCGGACTTTCCATTCTGGACGCTCATCGGATTGCCGACCCAATTCGCGACGCTTAGGCATGCTGGGCCGTCGATCAAGAACCATGTGACGGTACATGTGACTTCGCTGCACGATCGCCCCACCGGCTTGAAAGACATGAAGCATCCTCGGCTTTTCGCGCGAGTTGAATTCGAATCCGTAGCAGAGTGGGGGCGCCACTTCGATATCGGGGGCATGAGCGGTGGGCCGATTTTCGGAACACGTACGCCCCCGCAAGGAAGCAGCTACGATTACCGATTGATCGGAATCCAGAGCAGTTGGGACGAGCGAGAGAACGTTGCTATGTGTGCAGCACAGCCCTTTTTACGCGCGTTGGTTGGCTTGGTGAGATCGGTGCACGGCTGCGGTGGCAAGTCTACAGAATAAATTTAGCGCCTTGCCTAATAAATGAGCGCAGCATGAAAGTTACCGATCATGCTATCTCTCATGGCACTAAAATATTTACACTACACAAGCCATTTTTTTGCAATGAATTTTTGTTCTTATTAAGAATAAAGTGGGAATAAAATCAGTTTAATATCAACTGCTTATACAACACTCAATCAGTTTTTTTTGAGTGCTAAGGTTTTGAAAAATTTTGCTCTAAACCGCTTGGCTGACCAAGCTGCCTGGACAGGATTTGGACAGCAAACCTGCCATCAAAAGCCCGGGAAACCGGGCTTTTTTTGGTCTTCACGGATTAACGGGAAACACAGCGTTGATCTTCAGAAAGACATACCCGCGCTCCCGGTAGCCGCAGGCCATCCACGGCATGACTTTGATGCGCGTGCAGGCGTCTTGCCAGCCGTTTCGCCAGTTGCCCCAAGGCCGGCGACGGCGGTGAACCGATCTTGGGCGACGGCCAAAAGCGGGGCCAGCCATCTTTGCCAGCAGCATCCGCCAGCGGCGATGAGGAAGACTGGGGAGGCACCAGCCTTCATCTGCGCCAGCTGGCGCTCACTGACCCAGCGGCGGCGTGCGCGGCGGAATCATCCGTCGGCTGCCGGTGGCCTCGAATGCACTGGCAAAACGCAGTAGCGCGTTGTCGTCGTAAGCACGTCCGGCAAAGGTCAGGCCCACCGGCATGCCGATATCGGCCATCACGCCCATCGGCACGGTCACCGTGGGTACGCCCAGGTGACGGATGGCGAGGTTGCCATTGGCCACCCACACCCCGTTGCTCCAGGCGATATCGGCGGAAGCCGGGTTGACGTCGGCATCGGCCGGGCCCACGTCGGCCACGGTGGGAAACAGCACCGCGTCCAGCCTGAGTTCGTCCATCCAGTCTTCCAGGTCCATCTTGCGGATTTTCTCCAGGCCACGCAGGCCGTCCGGCACGCTGGCAATCTGGTCGAAGGACTTCAGTCCGCGCTTGGCCATGTTGACATACTCTTCCATGCCGGCTGCCAGATCGCCCTCGCGGTTGGGCAGGGTGCCGGGGTCGTGCGGGAAGATTTGCGGGCCATCCACGTCTGCCAGCTTGTTGAGCTTGGGGTCGCCGTTGGCACGCAGGAATTCATCGAAAGCCCAGCCGGACAATTCCCATAATTCATCGTGCAGGAAGTCCGGCGGCAAGATGCCGCGATTGGCCACGGTGGGTGCGCCGGGCCGGTCGCCTTCACAGTTGGACACCAGCGGGAAATCCACCTCAATCACTTCTGCACCGGCGGCTTCCAGCGCCTGGCGCGCGGCTTCCCACAAATCAATCACTGACGCACGGGTATGGATGCGCTGGCCGGTGGGGCCGCCGATGCCGGGCGCAGCACTGGTGCCGGCCAGTTCGTCCTTGTTGATATACATGCGTGGCACGCCAAAGCGTTTGCCTTTGAGCGTTTCGGGCCGGGACAGCAGGGCCGGATAGGCTGCCGGTCGCACGCTGGAGGCTTTGGGAATTGCCACCCAGGGTTGCAGGCGCCACAAATCGCCACGGGTGACCGGGTCGTCGGCCACGATGATGTCCAGCACTTCCAGCAGGTCGGCCATGGTGCGGGCATAGGGCACCACCACGTCCATGGTGGGGGTCAGCGGCCAGTTGCCACGTACAGAAATCACCCCGCGCGACGGGGTATAGGCACACAGGCCGTTATTGGACGCCGGGCCACGGCCGCTAGACCAGGTTTCTTCCGCCATGCCGAAGGCGGCGAAGCTGGCGGCGGTGGCAGTACCGGCCCCGTTGGACGAGCCAGAGGCAAACGGTGCGGTCAGGTAGTTGGCGTTATAAGGGCTTTCGGCGCGGCCATAACAGCCACGCTGCATGCCGCCATTGGCCATCGGCGGCATATTGGTCTTGCCCAGGCAAATGGCACCGGCGGCGCGCAGGCGGGAAATGGTGAAGGCATCGTGCTGGGACACCAGCTCTTTGAAGGCCGGGCTGCCCGAAGCAGCAGTCAGCCCCTTCACCAGATAGCTGTCCTTGGCGGTGTAGGGAATGCCGTCCAGCGGGCCCAGCGTTTCACCACGGGCGCGGCGTGCATCGGAGGCCTCGGCCTCGCGCATGGCTTCCGGATTGGGCACCACCACTGCATTGAGCCTGGTCTCGGTAGCTGGGCCATCGTAGGCCGCTATCCGTGCCAGATAAGCCTTGACCAGTTCCACCGCAGTGGTACGCCCGGATTCGAGCGCGGCACGCAGCTGGGCAATGGATAGCTCGGTAACCTCGATCATGCTACACCCTCCACTAAGAAGACGGATTTCATTCCCATCACGCCGACAGCCTTGCACCAAGCGCAGGCATGGGCGATGACGCAATATGGCGGCTAATCTACAAGAGACTGGCTCATGCGGGAAAATGATTCATTTTGATATACCCATTCATGCGACGAATACTGCTCCATCGCTACCGTGCAGCTAGTCGGTCGTTTCAATCAGGCTGCGCATCAAGCCACGCAGCCACAGCAGCGCCGGGTTGCTGTCCTGCACCGGATGCCAGATGCAGTTGAGGTGATAGCCAGGTAACTCCTCCGGCAGCGCCACCATCTTCAGCGGCCAGTAACCCGCCATCATCGCCGCCACTTTCTTGGGCAGGATGAACAGGTGATCGGTATGGCTGACAATGGCCGCCGCCGCCATATAGCTTTGGCTGTGTACCGAAATCTTGCGCTGCAAGCCGCGCGCGGCCAGAAAGTCATCCATCGGCGAACCCAGATTGCCCAGCGGCGCATGGAAGACATGCGGCAAGGCAATCAGGTCGGCCAGGGTCAGCCGGTCGCTCTGGAAGGGGTGGTCGGCACGCAAGATGCCGGTCAAGGGCTCGTTCAGCCAGGTTTCCCGGCACAGATAGCCGGGAATCTTCATGTATTCGTCAAAACCCAGCAGGAAATCGATTTCCCCGTCGGCCAGCGCCAGTTCCGGCATCTCCTCGCGCAGGATGGTGATGTCGATATGGACATTGGGGGCTTCCACCGCCAGCTTTTTCACCAGCGGCGGAATCAGCACGCACTCCACGTAATCCGTGGTGCACAGGGTGAAGCGGCGCGTCGAAGTGGCCGGGTCAAAGGCTTCGGGCTGGCTGAAGTGGCTTTGCAACAGGCTAAGCGCCTGATGCACGCCCTGTTGCAGATAGAGCGCCTTTTGCGTGGGCTGCATGCCATGTGGCGAGCGCACCAAGAGCGGGTCGTTAAAGAAGGCCCGCAAGCGGTTGAGCGAGTGACTCATCGCCGGCTGGCTGACAAACAGTTTCTCCGCCGCCCGCGTGACACTGCGCAGGCTGACCAGGGCATCCAGCGCCAGCAGCAGGTTCAGGTCCAGCTGATGCAATTTCACATCATTCACCGTATTTATGAAAGTATTCGTATTGTTCATTTGCTGAATAGTTTGCCTCTGCCTAGACTGCGTCTGTCAATCATTTCCTCGTGCATGGCAGACAAAACCGGCTGACGTGTCGCACCGCCGGACTGCACTGCAGCTGCACGATGTCCTGAATACTTCCGATGGCATCAATCAATGCATGGTGATCTCAATGAACAGCACAACGCACACTAGCCTGCCTGCCGCCGACGGCTTTCACATGCCGGCCGAATGGGCCCCGCAACAGGCGGTATGGATGATCTGGCCGCAGCGCCCGGACAACTGGCGCCATGCCGGACGTGAGGCCCAGCAGACTTTTGCCGCCATCGCCAAGGCCATTGCCGCAGCCACGCCGGTGTTCATGGCCGTGCCGCAAGAATGCATGACCGCAGCCCGTGCCGTGATGCCAGCCGAAGTGACGCTGGTGGAAATGAACAGCGATGACTGCTGGATGCGCGACAGCGGCCCCACCGTGGTGATCGACCAGGCAGGCAAGGTGCGGGGCGTGGACTGGCAGTTCAATGCCTGGGGCGGCTTCAACGGTGGCCTGTACCACCCGTGGGACCAGGACAGCGCCGTGGCCAGCCAGGTATTGGCCCACCATGGCTTTGACCGCTACGCCGCGCCGCTGGTGCTGGAAGGCGGCTCGATTCATGTCGACGGTGAAGGCACGCTGATGACCACCGCCGAGTGCCTGCTCAACCCCAACCGCAATCCGCATTTGTCCAAACAGCAGATTGAAGCCTTGCTGTCCGACTACCTGGGTGTCACGCATTTCATCTGGCTGCCGGAAGGCGTGTTCATGGATGAAACCGACGGCCACATCGACAATATGTGCTGTTTTGCCCGTCCGGGTGAGGTGATCCTGCACTGGGTGGACGACGAAAACGACCCGCAATACCCGCGTTCGCAGGCCGCTTTCGAAGTGCTGTCGCAAGCGCGCGACGCCAAGGGCCGCCCGTTGAAGATCCACAAGATGCTGTCACCCGGCCCCTTGTACTACAGCGCAGAAGAAACCGCCGGCGTGGTAGCCAGCGGTCAGGCTGTTCCGCGTGAAGTGGGCGAGCGCATGGCGGCGTCCTATGTCAATTTCCTGATCAGCAACGGCCAGATCATCTACCCGCTGCTGGATGCACGTACTGATGAGGCAGCCGCCAGCCGCCTGCAGGAAATCTTCCCGGAATACCGCATTGTCGGCGTACCGGCGCGTGAAGTGCTGCTGGGCGGTGGCAACATCCACTGCATCACCCAGCAGATTCCGGCAGGCCAGGCCGGCTAACAAGCTGCTGCCCTACCCGGCAGGCGGGCGCATGCCGGCCTCTGCCTCTCACCACCCGTGGTGCCGCTGTTCACCCGCCCATGGGTGGCATTACCCCGCATTATCCTGTGTCATCCAGGCAGGGTAATTGGGAGAGCATTTCGTCAAATGCCGCGTCGTACAGGTATCCTCGTGGCAGCTCCAGACGCCTGATCGGTCCGTCATCGAGAATAAACTCGTAATAGCCGGTGCCATCGAAACTGGTGTTGCGATAAGCACGGACATGCTTTAACAAGATGGCTTTCTTGCTTAATCCGTTACTGATCATCAAGACGCTTCCGTCATAGCGGACCCAGGAGTTGCACGACACCAGGGCGGCAAGCAGCGCGACGGGCAGCATGACTGCCGGCAGGACAAAGTCACCGGCGTGATTGCCATTGGCGGCCCAATACGGCAATAGCCCGAGTGCCAGGCAAAGCATGCCTAATCCGGACAGCAGCACGCGAAACCAGATGGGGGGTCGATAAGTGCGTGGCGTAAGCAGCATGGAGGCTCCCTGCAATGGCAACTGGTCACACGATGACCGGGCAACAAGCGGCTGGCTGAGCCGGCTTTACCGCCCCCCGCCAGCGTGTCGCGCCTCATCCAGCAGCCAGCAAGGGGCAAGACTGCTCATGGTGCGGGCTGCAGGATAGCTTGATGTCCAAGTCAGATATTGCACTTTACCGGTAAACAGGCAAGAACACGCATGCTGATGGCTTAAAAAACCAATACAGGCTAGATGTTTTTCCTGTGCAGTCATTTGCTGCATTTCCGGGCCATCCTGCTGAGCGCTGGGTGACCGCGACACCTTCCCTCTCCCCCCTCTCCCTCTCCCTCCATCTCCCCTGCCACCTGGCCCCTGGGCCGCCAGCGCAAGAGCTGGCTGACGGCCGGCGCAGCCTTACTCGATCAGGTCTTGGCGAACAACAATTCCCAGTTGGTCATCGGACCCAGCGGAATGATGTCCCAGCCAATCAGGCCGACCCTGGCCAGGGGAAAGTCCATCAACAGGGTGCGGGCCGCTTCCACCGAATCGGCTTCGGCCATGATGGCCACGCCGGGGCGGTCCTGGCGGAAATAGATGTCGCGGATGAAACCGGACTTGTACAAATCCCAGCCGTGGCGCACTTCATCCAGCATATGGGGGCCGTATTGCTCCAGGCTGGCCTGGGGATTGGGGATATCGAGGCAAAGCAGTTTCATAGGGGTGACTCCAGTACAGTGAATGGCACAGAACCGTTGCGACGATCACGGTTCAGGCCGCGACAGCCTGTGCCAGTGGCGCGCTCAGGCAGGCGCGCAGGGCCTGCTGGAAAGCGGCGAGCTTGTCGCCGCTGGCACCCATGGCCTCGTAGAAGGCCAGCGGTTCGGCATAGGACATGCCCACGTACAGCGCACTGGCCTTCATCGGGGTCAGCACTTCGTGCACGCTGCTCTGGATCAGCCCGGCAGCTGAATAGGTATGTGCCGTGGCACCGGCCGACACCACCACCTGCATTTGCTTGCCCTGCAGCGCCTTGCCTTCGGGGCCGAACGCCCAGCCATAGCTCCAGACCTGGTTGAGATAGGCCTTGAGCATTGGCGTCAGGTTGAACCAGTGCATGGGAAACAGGTACACCACGCGCTCGACGCCCTCGTGCGCTTGTTGTTCCGCGGCGATATCAAAGGCGGTGGTGTCATGGCCATACAGGGTTTCCAGATTGCGTACCGTCACATTCGGCAGTGCGGCGGCGGTTTGCTGCAGGGCCTGGATGACCTGCGACTGTTCGGGATAGGGATGGGAGACGATCAACAGTGTTTTCATGGGTTTTCCAATATGCAGTGGAATGAAAAGTGGCCCCATGTCCAGCATGGCAGCCCGTGTAGAGTGCATTCTGGCTGGATTCATTATTGAACAGAACGACGCAACGGGTTTAGGATTAATCAACCCAAGGTTGTCAATTCGACTGAATCTGCCAATGGAAAACGCTATTCATGGACTCCTCACAGCGCGTACGCGCCATCCTGTCCTTTGTCCATGCCGCTGATGCCGGCAGCTTTGCTGCCGGAGCCCGTGCGCTGGGCATTTCTTCTGCCGCGGTGAGCAAGAACATTGCCGGGCTGGAAAGGGCATTGGGCGTGCGGCTGATGAATCGCACCACGCGCAGCCTCAAGCTCACCGAAGAAGGCGATGCGTTTTTGCGGCAGGCACGGGTGGCGCTGGAGGCGCTGGACCTGGCGACCGAGGCAGTGATTTCACAACGCGCCACCCCCACCGGACGGGTACGCCTCTCCACCAGCGCCGGCTTTGGCCGTGCGCAGCTGGCACCGGTATTGCCCGGCTTGCTGCAGCGCTATCCCGGTTTGGCCGTCGAGGTTGATTTTGATGACCGGGTGATCGATCTGATCCAGGAGGGCTACGACATCGCCTTGCGTGGCGGGCACATCGCCGATTCCTCGCTGGTCTCGCGCACTGTGTGTCAGTTCCAGCTGGTGCTGGCCGCTTCGCCGGCCTATCTCGAGGCCTTCGGTATTCCGGCCAGCCCCGCGGAGCTGGCCCAACACCGGCTACTGACCCGGCGCTTTCTCGGTGGGCGGGTTTCACCGTGGAATTTCATGGCGGCCGACGGCAGCATCACCACGCTGAATACGGAAAGTGCAGCCATGACCCTGTCTTCACCGGAAACCCTGACCCAGATGGCGCTGTCAGGGGCGGGTATCGCAGAAATCGGCGTGCATCATGCCTGGCAATACCTGCAAGGCGGGGAACTACGGCTGCTGCTGCTAGGCTGGCATCACCCCGGCAATTTTGCCATGACGCTGCAGTATCCGCACCGCGCCCTGATGGCCCCACGGGTAAGGGTTACCGTGGAATATTTGCTGGAGGCTTTTGCCGCCATGGAGGAACTGCATATTCCACGCTCGGCACTGGCGGCATACGCGGCCTGAACAAGCAAACTGGCGCCACCAGTGGGTGCCAGAACCGGACAGCATCAGCCGGCGGCAACGGGCAGCCGCTCCCGGTTCAATGGCAGCCGGCAGACAACAGGCCATAGCGGCCGGCCAGGCGAGACATGCTGCCATCGCGACACATCGACAGCAGCACCTGATTGAATGCATCCAGCGTCCCCGGCTGCAGACGGCTGCGGGTAAAACCAAACAGATAGGAAATGGACTTTATCGTGGCCAGCTGGTGCACGGTGGACAGTCCATCGTGCTGGATCCAGTAACGGGCGATGTCGGCATTGGAGAAAGCCACGGCCGTGGCACCGTAGCGGCCGGCAGCCAGCTTGTGCAGCACGGTCTGCGGATCAGGCTCCACCTGCTCGGTCACCCCCGCCACCCCCTGCAGCAACTGTTCGCCATTGACTTGCGAAAGCGATGGCCCGTATACCGCCAGCACATGGCCGGACAGGTCTGCCGGCTGCCGGTAGCGCAGCGGATTGCCATTCAGCACATACAGGCCATAGCTGCTAAGCAGCACCGGCAGCGAAAGCTCCATCACCGCGCGCCTTTCCGCTACATCCTGCACCAATAGCAAGCCGTCGGCTTCGCCCAGGCTGATGGTACGCAAGGCGCGCTTCCACACCATCGCCCGCACTTCGCAACGCCATTCCAGCCGCCGGCAAGCCTCCTGCAGGATTTCCACCTGGGCACCACCCAGCTTGTCGCCACCCGCATCCTCGATGATGGGGGGAAAGATTTGTGTGACAAACAACAAGCTACGCGGCAGCGCATCGATGGCCGTGCTGATGCACATTAGCGCAAGCGGCAACAGTATTCTGGGCAGACTCGGCACCATCGCTGTCTCCTGACTTTTTCGCCAGTATAGCCACTGATTTGCACGGCAGAATGAGTGCTCGGGACCGCTGTACATGCCGGGTAGCACTGCGCAAGACAATGAACAAGGAGGGTTGCTGTCTGTCACGCCCAGGAACAGCCACTCGCAACCCACAAACCATGCACTGTACTTCGGGAGGGAGAAATGTGGGCAGCGCTCTGGCTTTCATCAGCATCCGGCGCTGGCAGACAATTGCAGAGCCAGCCGGCCTGTACAAGCGCAACAAGCTGCGGTCAGCCTTAATCAGACCACGACAAATCGCCAAGCCTGCTGGATGAGCGACACAGGAGCTGTCCGACCTGGGCGGGGAGCACCATTACTGCGGCTCGACACGGCGCAAGGCCAGCGCTTTCCGGTATTTCAGATGGGCAAATCGGGCGGCGTAAATGCCCAACACCAGTCCTACCCATCCATCCTTCCAATTGCCGCTGCGCAAATACCATTTGAAAAAGGCACCAACCGGACTGGTCCACTGGCGCAGGGCAAAGTGCTTGCGGTTTCGCATCCGGGCCAGGTCCTGTGCATCAAGGCTGGTATACATCGCCAGCTTGCGGGCTATTTCGGCATGCGAGTGAAAGGTTTGATGCTTGAGCGGCAGCTCTAGCCTGCCGCAGCTGCGATAACCGGTAAAGTCCTCATGAACCGCCTGGGCTGACAGACCTACCCGCTGTTTGTTGATGATGCGAATCGGATAATCAGGGCAGCCAACCGGGTACAAGGCATGAACCTGCTTGCCCATGACAATCCAGTCACGCTGAACCGCATAGGCCTCATGCTGGAACCCTTGCTGCTGCAACTGCCGGAGATGATTGATCAGCTCAGCAGAAGGAATTTCGTCGCTATCCAGAAAAAATACGTAATCATGACGGCATTCGCGCTGGGCAAACTCACGCTGCTGACGAAAATCATCAAAGCGGCGGTACACCACTCTGGCACCACACTGCTGTGCGATCGCCAGTGTCTGATCGCTACTCCCGCTATCAACCACCAGCAAATCATCGGTCAGCCCGGCCACGGCACTCAAAATTTCTTTCAGGTAGCGCTCACTATTGAAAGTCAGCACATAGATCGACAATGGTGTCATTACTTATTCCGCCCCTGCTAATTCATTTTGAATTACTTATGTTTTTTGTATTGCTATTCAATTTCAAGAAAGCCGGCTTATCGGCTTTGTCTACGCTGAAGAACAGCCGACATGGCTACTATTCCTGACACATGGAATTCGACAGTATGCCAATGGCGAAAAGCATTATCCTGATTTGCAGCAAATCAAACAAATCATATCTATGTCGTTTGCTCACTCTTCCTACCCCTGTGCACTTCCACCGGCTGGCGATGGCCGACTCCATCCGGCAAGCTGGTGTTGTTGCACTACAGCAAATGTTTGACCGAGAGCATTTGACGCGCCTCATGCCGGCTGTTACGGTCAACAGGCATACGCGGAAGATGGGAACCATTCTTTTAGCATCGTGGTCCGACACCGTTTACCCGCCTCAACTTTAGCCAAGGAGATCGCCATGTCCGATGCCGCACTCAATCAGGAAAAAGAACAACTGCTGGAAGATGTACGCCAGGTTTTGTCCAGTACCGAAGATTTGCTTGGCGCCGCAAGCGATGAAGGTGGAGAAAAGGGTCGCGAGCTGCGCAAGCGCCTGGGCGAGAACATCAAGCTGGCCAAGGCCCGCCTGCTGGAAGCCGAGAAGCTTGTGGTCGGCAAGGCCAAGGTAGCCGCCAGGGCAACCGACGACTACGTGCATGAAAATCCGTGGAAATCCATCGGTATCGCTGCCGGCGTGGGCTTTCTGCTGGGCATGCTGGTTTCGCGCCGCTGAGGCGGATTGACTGAATGAGCGATTCCCCACGCCAGACACCTCGCCCGGGCAGCATCCGCTCGCTGCTGGGCGGGGTGTTTTCCTTGTTGCTGACCCGGTTCGAGCTGTTCCTGCTGGAAGCGGAAGAGCACAAGGACAATCTGCTGTTCAGCCTGCTGCTTGGCGGGCTGGCGCTGATTTTGCTGCTGATCGGCCTGTTGAGTGCGCTCTTGCTGGTGCTGGTACTGACGCCGGCAGCCTACCGCCCAGCCCTCCTGTCCTGCCTGACACTGGCCAGTGTGCTGGGCGCAGCCGGCTTGCTGTGGCAACTGCGCCGACGCGCATACCGCAGCCGCGCACCATTTGCAGATACGGTTGCCGAGGTCCGCAAGGACTGGGACAGCCTGAGTGGGAGGCGCTGAGATGTCACCACAGGATCGTGCCCTGAAAAAGCAGCTGCTGCTGATGAAAGGCGAAGTGCTGCGTGTAAAGCTGAAGCTGGAAATCGACAGCCTGCGTCAACGCCCGCTCGGCTTGGCCGGCGAGGGCTTCAAGGCTTTTTCGAGCAGCAGCGCGCTGGGAAAACTGGTCAATACCCTGGCCGCCATACTGCCTTCGGAATCACTGCGCCAGTGGTTGCGCCGGGCATCCCGGCTCTTCCTGCTATGGAAGGTGCTCAGCAAGTTCTGGCCCGCTCGCTGAGCGCCACGACCAAGCGGCCCATGCCGCTTTTTTGTTGGCTGACAATCAGGCATGCTGACTGATCGTGCCGCTGTCGATACTGGCGGCTGCGCCCCCCGCATCCGTCAGCTGAATGGTCAGCTGGCTCTCGCCCTCGGCACTATCGCTGCCACCATGCAGCATATTGTCAATAGCCGCCATATCCTTGTCGCCAGCATCCAGCAGCTTTTTCAGGCCATCATCCTGCGCTTGCAGATTGCGCTGTTTCAGCCATTGCTGAATCGACTTGATGCTGTTGATCAGCGACTGCAATTCCGCATTGCCATTCAGCCCGGAAGCGCCACCCGCCAGCGCAATACCGCTGCCGGCCAGGCTGCTGCCAACACTCGCGGCATCGCTTGCCGGTGTGCTGCCAGCGGTGCTGGCATCCTGCGGACTGTTTGCCGTTGTCGCTGCGTCGGATGTCGTGGCTGACGTAGCAGCCTGTTGCCCGGCATCGCTGCCACTGCTGGCGCTGGCAGTGTCCGTCGCTGCCGCTGCCGGATTACCCGACAGGGTAGTCACCAGGCTTTGCTGCTGATCGTTGCCGGTGGCGCTGGCCACCATCTGGCGCAGTTCGGCACTGATCTGTTTCAGCTGCATGGCTATCGAGCGCAACCCACCCTTGTCCTTGCCCACCAGCACCATCATCTGCCGCAGGTTCTTGATGCGCTCCTTCAGCATTTCCATGCGGCTGCCATCCAGTTGCTGGCTCTGGCTACGCTGACTGCGGGCGGCGGACTGCTTGAGCAAACTGGCCTGTTGCTGCTGCCACTTGTTCAACGCCTGTTGCAGTGACTGATTGACGGCCTGTCTGGCCAGGTTGGGCTGAAACACGGGCAGGGTGGCAGCCCCGACAGACTGCGTGGTCTCGACACTGGCGGCGGCGGGCTGGCCGGGCAAGCTGGCAGGCGCTTCGGGCGGGCTGGGCAGGGTGGTATATAACTGGATGGAGCTCATGTCATTGGCCACGGCAAGGCTATCTTCATATGAATTTATCGGCAGTTTCCCGCAATTCTTTAAAGCTAACGGTACAAGTGCAGCCGGCAATGCCGTTAAAATGTCAGCCTGATCCACCGCCAGCATGATGCCAATGCCCTCTTCCCCTTCCGACCTGCTGGGCACCCCGCCCCTGCCCCCTGCCGCAGTGCAATGGCTGCGCGACCTTGGCATTGCCAAGCGGGAACAACTGCGGCAACAGGGCAGCGTCGCCACTTTTCTGCAGCTGAAAGCCGGCGGCCATACCGTGACCACGCGCCTGCTGTTCGCACTGGAGGCGGCGGCGCGCGGTGTGCACTGGTCGCAGCTGAGCGATGCCGACAAGCAGCACTTGCGCCAGCAACTGGCGGCACACCCGCCGGTGGCGCTGCTACCGGCACCGGCCGATATCGAGCATTTCATGCGGCAGGCCATGCTGCAGGCCGAGCTGGCCGCCGCCCAGGGCGAAGTACCGGTTGGCGCGGTGGTGGTGAAAGACGGCCAGATCATCGGCCGCGGCTTCAACCAGCCAGTTGGCAGCCACGACCCGTCAGCCCATGCCGAAATGCAGGCGCTGCGGGCGGCTGCCATGCATGAGGGTAATTACCGACTGGACGGCTGCGACCTGTATGTCACACTGGAGCCTTGCGCCATGTGCAGCGGTGCCATTTTGCATGCGCGGCTGGCACGGGTGATTTACGGTGCGCGCGAAGCAAAAACCGGTGCCGCCGGCAGCGTGACCGATCTGTTTGCCTTGCGCCAGCTGAATCACCACACCGCGGTGTGGGGGGGCTATCTGGCCGAAGCCTGTGCGGCCCAGCTGGCGAGCTTCTTCCGCCAACGCCGCTCGCGGGAGTCCTAGCATGACCCGGCTGTCGTTGACCATGATCGTGCTGTATGGCCTGCTGGCCTGGCCGCGTGCCGCCACTGCGGCGGAGGCGGAGGATGCCGCCGGCTTTGTCCTGCAATCGGAACAGGATGCGCCCTTGCAAGCCACCCGCGCCAATCTGCGCCATTACGGCCAGCCCTGGATTCTGGTCGGCATACGCAGCCAGTCGCTCAGCCTGTTTGACGAGTGGGGCCGGCAGCAACAGCACTATGTGGTCTCCACGGCCAGGCGCGGTGCCGGCGAACAGGTCAACAGCTACCAGACGCCACGCGGCTGGCACCATGTGTGCGACAAGCTGGGCGCCGGGGCAGAGGAAAACACCATCATTTTTCGCCGCCGCGTCACGCCGTGGAAATACACGGCGGAATTGCACCAGCAATATCCCGACAAGGACTGGATTCTCACCCGCATCCTGTGGCTGTGCGGTGATGAACCCGGCAAGAACCAGGGCGGCGATGTCGACAGCCATGACCGCGCCATCTACATTCACGGGGCCGGCGAGCATGTCGCCTGGGGCAGCCCCACTTCGCTGGGTTGCGTACGAATGAAAAACCCGGACATTATCCAGCTGTTTGAGCAGACGCCAAACGGCATCGACGTTTTGATAGACGAGAATTCCTGACCACCATGCACGCAGCTCTCAACCTGACCACGCCAGCACTGCTGTTTCCCGCCATTTCCCTGCTGTTGCTCGCCTATACCAATCGTTTTCTCGGTCTGGCCAGCATCATCCGTAATCTGTATACCGATTACAAGGAAGAACAGAATCCCAAGATCCTGCTGCAAATCGGCAATCTGCGTACCCGCATCCAGCTGATCAAATGGATGCAGTTCCTGGGCATCGGCAGCCTGTTCCTGTGCACCATGGCCATGTTCCAGATCTATACCGGCTGGCAACAGCTGGGCGAGCTGTCTTTCGGCATCAGCCTGCTGATGATGATTGCCTCGCTGGCCACCTCGCTGTGGGAGCTGGTGCGCTCGTCCGATGCCCTGAACATCCTGCTGTCGGACCTGGAAGCCGAATCGCACCGCCAGCAGCACTGAGCGGCTGGCCGCCCTGCTCATGAAAAAACCGGCCTGGCCGGTTTGGGAGTCAGGCCGCTTTGCGGCCGGCAATGATGTGCAAGGGCATGCTGACCCGTCGCACAATGGTCGGATCACCCCAGCTGCGGGCCAGGCGCTGGCGGGCATCATTCAGCACATGGTTGCCCAGGCTTTTCACGCACAGCTTGGTGGCCGACCAGGTATGCAGATAGCCCAGCAGCTGCTCGAAATTCCAGTCCATCAGAATCTGGCATTGCGGGCTTGCCACAGCCGGCAGCGTCAGCCCGACATCACGGTAACCATCCCATAGCAGCTGGCTGCAGCTGGACCAGAAGGGCTCGATGACCGCGCGGAAAAAACGCATGGCATCGTCCACCTGCGGATTGACTTGAAACCAGTCATAGCCCCAGGCCGCAAAGACACCGCCGGGCTTGAGCACCCGTTCGAGCTGGGGCCAGAAACGGGGATGGTCGAACCAGTGCAGGGACTGTGCCACCGTCACCAGATCGAATACCGCATCGCCAAAGGGCGGCTGCTCCGCCGCACACTCCAGGTAGAAGATATTGCCAGCGGACTCGGCCGCCTCCAGCTGGCTGTGATTGATATCGCTGGCATCAACGCGGGCAAAGCTGCGCGACAGCTGCACTGCCGCCTGCCCCGTGCCGGTGGCGCAATCCCAGGCACGGTCATGTCCGGCCACTACCGCATGCAGCCAGCGAAACAGGCTGTCCGGGTAGCGCGGTCGGTAGCGTGCGTACTGGTCGGATTGCAGATCAAATGTGGCGATGGCTCGCGTATCCATGATGTGGCTCAAATGAACGCTCTCTCAGGTAAGGAGTGCGCCGGAGCAGTCCGCGTCACCCTTTCATTTTGTACAAAAATGATAATAGCATCAGCAATCCGTACCAATTAAAGTTTATTTATTTTACAAATGTTTATTTAAAACAGCCGGATTTTTCAGCCGGAAATAATAATCAGACAGTTAAATGGCAGCGACGAGCGGCTGCCATCAGGCTTTATCGGCAGCGGCAGGCATCATGCGGCCGCCACCATGCCGGCAGGTGGCGCGGACAAATGGACTAAGGCGTCGGGGAAGCGGGGCGGCGCTGGCGGGCGGCCAGCCATTGGTCCAGCTTGCCGGCAAACTGCTGACGATCTGCCTGGCTGAATGGCGGTGGTCCTCCGCTCTGGATGCCACTGCCACGCAAATTGTCCATGAAGTCGCGTAGTGTCAGCTGGCCTTCGATGGTATCGCTGGAATAGGCTTCCCCACGGAAATTGATGGCCGCGGCCCCTTTGGCCAGTACCTGTGCCGCCAGCGGGATATCGCCGCTCACCAGCAGGTCGCCCTGCTGACATTGCCGGGCGATCTCGGCATCGGCCACGTCAAAGCCCTGCCCCACCACAATGCTGCGGATATGGGGGCTGGCCGGCAAGGCGGGCCGTCGGTTGGCCACAAACACGGCCGGTGTGGCCGTGCGCTGGGCGGCGCGACAGATGATGTCGCGGATCACGGCAGGACAGGCATCGGCATCTACCCAGATGGTCATGATTACGCTTCTTCTAGGGCTGGAGTGCGGCAAGCCTACAACAGTCGCCATGTGTCTGCCCATGGCAATTTGTTAAAGTCGGCGCATTCATTGCCAAGCTAATGGCATAAACCGGCCAAGCCCTCTATAGTAGTGGGGCATGATTTCCCACCCTCCCCGCACAAGGCTTGTTGAATGACCCGCGCGCTGACCATCCTGGTGGCCGAAGACAGTCCGACCTCCCGTCAGATCCTGCTCGACTACATCCGTCTGCTTGGCCATGAAGCCGTGCCGGTGAGCAATGGGCAGGAGGCGCTTGCATACTGCCAGCAGCAGCGGCCCGACGTGATCTTCATGGATGTCACCATGCCGGTGATGGATGGCTTTGCCGCCACCGCCGCCATCCGCCAGCTGCTGGGTGAACATTGGATTCCCATCATCTTCCTGACCTCGCTGTCGGATCGCAGCCAGCTGCTGCGCGGCCTGGCCATGGGGGGAGATGACTACCTGACCAAGCCGATCGATCTGGACATTCTCACCGCCAAGCTGCATGTGCTGATCCGCATATCGGAAATGCAGCAGCGCATCGCCTCGGACAGTGAGCGGCTGGAAAACTACTACCGCACCAACGAACAGGAGCAGATGTTTGCCCAGATGGTGCTGGACCGCTTTACCCGCCGCGCCGAGCAGACACCGCCCAATATCCAGCAATGGCAACGCCCGGCGATGAATTTCAGCGGCGACACCATCTGCATCCGCCGTTGCCAGCCGGGGCTGGACCGCATCATGCTGGCCGACAGCACGGGGCATGGGCTGGCGGCAGCGATCTGCGGTCTGCCCGCGGTGGACACTTTCTTTGCCATGTGCGACCGCAACCTGCCGGTGCAGGAAATTGCCCGCACCATCAACCGCAAGCTGCACACCATCCTGCCCATCGGCCGCTTTGTCGCGGCCGCCATCATCGAGGTGGATTACCAGCTGCAGCGCATTGCGGTGTGGAATGGCGGCATACCCTGTGCCATGTATGTCGACCGCCAGGGCGAGGTGCTCAAGTCCTTTGGCTCGCGCTCGCCGCCACTGGGCATTCTGCCGGACAGCGCCTTCGAATCCTCGCTCGACTATTTCAGCTGGCCGGATGGCGGCTCGCTCATCGTCTGCTCCGACGGCGTGACCGAAGCCTATGACGACGACCGCCAGCCTTTCGGGGTGGATGGCATTCTGCGCGCGGTAAGCCAGGCGCGTACGCTGGACATCCAGGGTTCCATCACCCATGCCGTCAACAAGCATCTGGCCGGGCGGGAAAACCACGATGACATCTCGCTGGTGGTGGTTCGCTGCCAGTAATACCCCGCCAGCAAACAAGAAAGCCGGTCACCGCCAAACAGTGACCGGCTTTTTTCATGGTGAAACGACTCAAGCGCGCGGTGGTGTGCAACTTTCCGGGGTGCAGAACACGGCAGCATCCTCATCGGTGGCCACCAGCTCGCCCAGCAAGGCTGCGACAAAAGCCTGCGGCTGCCCCAGCCAGGGTGAGAGGTCCACGCGCTGCCACTGGCCCTGCTGTTCCAGCAGCAGGCTGGGGAAACCGCTCAAACCAGCCTGCTGCATCAGCTGGCGGCTGTCGGCGATATGTGCCGCCACCTTTTCCATCTGTTGTTCCAGCTCTCGGGCAAATGCGGTGGCCGGCAGGCCCTGCTCTTCTGCCAGCGCCTGCAACACCTCGGTTTTGGCGATTTGCCAGCCGCGCTGGTAGTGCGCCTGCTGCAGCGCAGACAACATTTTCAGCGGCGGCAGACCCAGCTGCGCGGCGGCGAGAATGGCGGCGGTTGGCGGGGTGGAATCAAACACCGCGTTGTGATCGCGCAGCAAACCCTCAAAGTAAGCCTCGCCAAACGGCAGGCCGGTCATCCTGGCAATGCGCTGATCATGCGGCATCACATAGTCACGCAGCGCCGGGGTAACCGGCTGGCGGTTGGCTCCGCTCATCATGCCGCCACCATGCAAGTGCAAGGCCAATTGCGGCTGGGCCGCTGCCGCTTGCAATAGTGGCGAGGCGGCATAGCACCAGCCGCACAGCGGATCATAAAAATAATGCAGGGTAGCTGTTACCATTTCATCTCGCCTTTGTTGACTTTGGCACCGATCTCCAGCGACATGGCCTCACCCGCCTGCGGGAAAGCCTGCTGCATGCGCTGGATCAGCTCGCCACTATTGGCCGAGGCGGCCAGATTCTTTTCAAACTGCTGCAGATAGTCGCGGGTAAAGCGCAGGCTGGCCACACCGGTGGGGGCATTGGCTGCCATGTGGCCAGGGATGACCTGTGCGGGCTGCAGCGCTTCCATTTCATTCAGCTGGGCCACCCAGGCCTGGCGTTCCTGCTTGGTCTGGGTATCTGCCGTCCACACGTGCAGGCCGGAAACCACGCCGACATTCCCCACGATGGCGCGAATCGACGGAATCCACACATAGCCGCGGTGGGCCAGCGGCCCGGTGGTGCCGCGTACTTCCAGCACCTGGCCTTCCAGCATCAGCTGGCTGCCGGGCAAGGCATGCGGCAGTGCCAGCGGCGCCTGGGGTGCATTGGCGCCCATTTTCGGGCCCCAGAACGCCTGCTTGCCAGCCACATTGGCCTTGATCCTGGCCAGCGTCGGTGCGGCGGCGACCAGCTCGGCCTGCGGGAAAATCTGCTTGAGCACGGTGGCACCGAAGTAGTAATCGGGATCGGCCTGGCTCACATAAATGGTTTTCAGCTGCTTGCCGCTATCCAGCACGCGGGCGGCAATGCGGTAGGCATCGGCACGGGTGAAGCCGGTGTCGATCAATACGGCGTCTTTTTCACCGCTGACCAGTACCGAGGTGACATTAAAGCTGTTGTCGTCGGCCTGGTAGACCGACAGCTTGAGCGGTTCGGCGGCGTGGGCCAGCGTGCTGCCCAAGGCCAGGGCAAGTGTCAGCGGCAGGAATTTCAAAGTGGCAAGCTGCATGTGTATCTCCGGAATGGTGGCGGGCATCTGCCGCGCGGGTCATTGATGGAGTGCACTTTAGCGTCAAAAACAATGCAGATATACCCATTGAACTGGGCAATATTGTTTCATAAATAGAGCAAATGGCCAGCGCGCCGGGTAGCGGGCGACTGGCAAAACAGCTTAAGTGCGCCAATGCCGACACGACAAGGGGTCGATGCCAGCGCAGGCATTGCCGAGCCGGTTGATGCAAGGCAAGACCATGGTTGGACAGGTGGTCGCAAGCAAGGGAGTTTGACGCAGCGCCACCCAGGCGCGGCCAAGCCGGAAGGGGGCCTAACCGGCAAGCGGCTGACAGGAGTGCATGGCCACGACCTGATTACGCCCCTGGCGCTTGGCCTGGTAGACCGCGGCATCTGCCGTGCTCACCAGCCAGTCGGGCTGCTGGTTGATGCTGGCATGGGCAAGGGCAATGCCGATGCTGATGGTCACCACCGTGCTGCAGCCGGATGAGGGATGCGGCAAGGCCAATGCCTCGACCTCGCTACGGATCTGCTCGGCCAGCGCCATGGTCTGTGACAGATTACAGCCACGCAGCAACAGGACGAATTCCTCACCACCATAGCGTGCCGCACACCCTTGCCTGGCCGATGCATGACGGCTGATCACCTGCGCCACCTTGATCAGGGTCTCGTCTCCCATCTGATGGCCCTGGCTGTCGTTGTAAAACTTGAAGTAATCCACATCGACAAACAACAGGGCGATGTCCTCCTGCTGCTGCAGCCGCCTTTCCCAGAAAGCGTGCAGTTGCTGGTCGAAATAACGCCGGTTGAACAGGCCGGTCAGGCCATCGACGGTGGAAATCTGCTGCAGATACTTGAAGCCCTGCTGTAACTGGCGGTGATCGCGCTGCAACTCCAGCGCCAGCAGATAGCTGCGCCGTTCTTCCTTTTGCAGCTGGAACAGGCCGAGCAGGCCCAGCAAAACACAGGAAACCAGCAGGATGAAGATGAGCGAGCGTGCTGCCTCGTCGAGAAAATGCAAACTGCACAAGACCCAGCCCAGATAAGCCAGCGAAACAACACAGCTCAGGCAGGCCAGACGGAAGGGAATGCGCAATCCGAACATCATGAACACCAGGCACAACATGACCCCGCCGTAGTAATGCTGCGCAGTCGGCATGTGGCTGATGGAGAAAAACCAGGTCAGCCCCAGCACGAAGGCGGTGCTGGCCAACACCACGGAATATTCGTAGTAAGGCTGGAAAGGCCGCCAGAAACTGCAGGCGATGGTCAAGGCGGCAAAACCGGGCAGCCACAGCCAGCGCCAGATCCATACCCGCTGATAGACATCCGGCAGGTAGAACCGGTCCACCAGGCCGTACAGCATGAATACCACGATGCCGATGGCACCAAACAGGCGGTAACGCCGCATGCGATGCGCGGCCGTATCCTGCTGGTAGATTTTTTCCAGCAATGGCGGCAACCGCAGCTGGTACCAGGGCTGCTGGTCGGCAATGGCCAGCTCCTGATTCAGGCGGGGGGGCATTTTCGCTACCATGGCACCTCCCGCGGCAACAAGGGGGAGCCTGGCATCCATTCGAGATTAGACATGGTGCGATCCAGTGCTTACCGTATGGGTCTGAATAGCGACACAATGCTGAAAACGGCAACGCTGCATGATGGCAACAGCATGCCTGCGGCCAGTATAACGGAAATGCCCGCAGGCCAAGCGCCAGCGCGACAGCCAGGCCGATATAAGATGACAAATGAGCAAATTGCCGCCCTGATTGGCAGTCATGGCTCAAAACCGGCTGCTTACTGCTTTTTATCATCCGGTTTGGCACGATGACAAGCCGGTGAGTGATAGCAGGGGCAGCGCAAACAAAAAGGAAAGCGATGGACCGGCTGATTGCCATGCAGGTATTTGTTGAAGTCGCGCGCCGCGGCAGTTTTACCGCCGCCAGTGAAGAACTGGAACTGAGCCGCGCCATGGTGACACGCTATATCGCCGAGCTGGAACACTGGCTGGGCGCGCGCCTGTTGCAGCGCTCCACTCGCAAGGTGACGCTGACCGATGCCGGTGCCAGCTGCCTGGCACGCTGCCAGCAGATGCTGGAACTGGCGGCGGAAACGCGCGAAGAAGTGGGCCTGCGCGATGGCCAGTTACGCGGTCAGCTGCGCATCACCACCAGCATGTCCTTCGGCATGGCCCAGCTGGCGCCGGCCATCAGCGATTTTCTGGCCGAACACCAGCAGATCCGCATCGACCTGCAATTGGGCGACCGCGCGCTCAACCTGATCGAAGAAGGCATAGACCTGGCCATCCGCATCACCAATGACCCGGAGCCCGGCCTGATCGCACGCCGGCTGGCCGATTGCGCTTCGGTCATCGTGGCCGCTCCCGCCTATCTGGCACAGTACGGCCAGCCGCAGCAGCCCGCTGATCTGGGCCAGCACCACTGCCTGAGCTACAGCCAGTTTGGCCGCAGCGAATGGCGCCTGCGCCGCGGCGAAGAACAAGCCGTGGTCAAGGTACAGGGCCGGCTGAGCGCCAATGAAGCCGTCGCACTGCTACAGGCCTGCCGCCACGGTGCCGGCCTGGCCATGCAGCCCTATTATCTGGTCAAGCCGCTGCTGGACAGCGGCGAGCTGGTGGCTCTGCTAGCAGACTGGCAGCCCGTCAGCATGGGCATTTATGCGCTCTACCCCTCGCGCCGGCAGTTACCGCTGGCCATGCGCACCCTGCTGGATTTCCTGCAGCAGCGCTTTGCCCCCACCCCGCCGTGGGAGCAGCCTGTTTCAGCAGCGACCGCTTACTGAAAATTCTGCCGCCACTGGCTGGGTGACAGCGCATAGCGCTGGCGAAAGTGGTGGCGCAGGGACTCGGGCGAGCCAAAGCCTGCCAGTTGGGCAATCTGTTCAATATTGTGGTCGGCACTTTCCAGCAGGCGTTGGCTCAGCGCCAGACGCTCGTCCAGCAACCACTGGCTGACCGTGCGCCCGGTCAGTTGCCGGAAATGGCGGGTAAAACTGCGCCGGCTCATCGCCGCCCGCTGGGCCAGGCTGTCCAGGCTGTGCGGCTCGGCCAGATTGGCCCTGAGCCAGTCCAGCAGTACCGCCAGCCGTGAATCACCGGCACTGGCCGGCAGCGGCTGCTCGATAAACTGCGCCTGCCCGCCCTGACGGTGCGGCGGCACCACCAGCCGGCGGGCCACGCTATTGGCCAGTTCCGCGCCATAGCGCTGGCGTAGCAGATGCAGGCAGCAATCCAGCCCGGCTGCCGTGCCGGCTGAGGTCAGCATCTGGCCATCCTCGACATACAGCACCGCCGGGTCCAGCCGCACCCGTGGGTAGCGGCGGGCAAAGTCCTCGGCATAGGCCCAGTGGGTGGTGGCGGCACGCCCATCCAGCAAACCGGCCTCGGCCAGCACATAGGCACCCAGACACAGGCCGACAATCTGCACCCCGCGCGCCGCCGCCTGCTGCAGCGCCAGCAACAAGGCCGGTGGCACCGGGCGACCAGCCTGCCAGCTGGGCAGGATGATGATGTCGGCAGCAAGCAGTGCTTCCAGACCATGCTCACAGTGGATGCTGAAACCGGCACTGGTGCGCAGTTCGCCGGCTTCCGCGCTGCACACCCGCAAGTCAAAGGCCGGCAGACCGGGATGGGCATCGCCAAACACCACGCAAGGCACCGACAGGTGAAAGGGGCTGATCTGGGCAAAGGCGACAAGGGCAATGACGGGAGCGGACATGGCGGCATACCGGAGCGAACAGGATTGGCCCGATCTTAACGTATTCTGGCAATCGGGCCACTGTAAGCGTTGCTCTGCCGTGCTGATAATAAGAGCTGCTAACAAAACCTCGTAGAGAACCCGGGCCAAGGCGCGCCGCCGCAGACAGTACATGGCGTACGGCAAGGCGGCGCAACGCTCGAGCGAGGGTTTTGTTAGCGGATCTAAGCACCTGACCACCCGCAACCGGAGCATGCACATGACCGCACAAGACAGCGCACTGATCGTGATCGATCTGCAAAACGACTATTTTCCCGGCGGCAAATATCCGCTGTGGAACACTGCAACCGTACTGGATAACTGTGTGGCGGCCATCGAACGGGCCAAGGCACTGGGCATGCCGGTAATCCTGGTCCAGCACGTGGCTGACAGCAGCAAGGGTATCGCCCCCTTCTTCAATGCCGGCAGCGAGGGCGTGGCGCTTCACCCGCGCATTCTGGCCGCCGCGCCACAAGCACCCGTGGTGATCAAGCAGGCCGCCGACAGCTTTTACCAGACCACACTGCAGGCCACACTGGACGGGCTGGGCAGCCGCCAGCTGCTGCTGTGCGGCATGATGACGCAGAACTGCGTGACCCATACCGCCCTGTCACGCGCCGCCGATCAGTACAAAGTTGCCGTGCTGGCCGACTGCTGCACCACAGTGGACCAGATGCTGCATGCCATCGCGCTCAATGCCCTGTCCATCCGCGTGCCACTGCCAACGGCGGCACAAGCATTGGCCTGAAGCTGCCGGTCTGGAACGCAAATGAAAAAACCCGCTGGATGGCGGGTTTCTGCTTGCAACAAGGTAGTTTCAGACTCAGGCCTTGTTGACCGGAATCTTGCCAATCTTGACGCGCCATTCCGCTGGGCCGGTGTTGTGTACCGAGATACCGTTGGAATCGACCGCTACCGTTACCGGCATGTCTTTTACTTCGAACTCGTAGATGGCTTCCATGCCCAGGTCGGCAAAGCCCACCACCTTGGAGGCCTTGATGGCCTTGGACACCAGGTAGGCCGAGCCGCCCACCGCCATCAGGTACACCGCCTTGTTGTCCTTGATGGCTTCGATGGCAGCCGGGCCACGTTCGGCCTTGCCGATCATGCCGAGCAAGCCGGTCTGTTCCAGCATCTGGCGGGTGAACTTGTCCATGCGGGTGGCGGTGGTGGGGCCGGCCGGGCCAACCACTTCGTCACGCACCGGATCAACCGGGCCCACGTAGTAGATGAAGCGGTTGGTGAAGTCCACCGGCAGCGCTTCGCCCTTGTTCAGCATGTCCACCATGCGCTTGTGCGCGGCATCACGGCCGGTAAGGATCTTGCCATTCAGCAGCAGCACATCGCCCGGCTGCCAGCTGGCCACTTCTTCCTTGGTGATCTGGTCCAGATCAACACGCTTGCCATTGCTGGTGTCGTAGGTGATTTCCGGCCAGTCTTCCAGGCTGGGCGGAGCCAGATGGGCCGGGCCGCTGCCATCCAGATGGAAATGGATGTGACGGGTGGCGGCGCAGTTGGGGATCATCGCTACCGGCAGGCTGGCGGCGTGGGTGGGGTAGTCCAGGATTTTCACGTCCAGCACGGTGGTGAGGCCGCCAAGGCCCTGCGCACCAATCCCCAGCGCATTCACTTTTTCGAAGATTTCCAGGCGCAGCTCTTCCACGCGGGACAGTTCGGCACCGCTGGCGGCCTTGGCTTTCAGCTCGTGGATGTCCACGTGCGACATCAGGCTTTCCTTGGCCAGCAGCATGGCTTTTTCCGGGGTACCGCCAATGCCGATGCCCAGAATGCCCGGCGGACACCAGCCGGCACCCATGGTAGGCACGGTGTTGATCACCCAGTCGACAATGCTGTCGGACGGGTTCAGCGCGTAGAACTTGGACTTGTTCTCCGAGCCGCCGCCCTTGGCCGCACAGGTCACTTCCACGCCATCGCCTTCGACGATTTCGAAGTGCACCACGGCCGGGGTGTTGTCCTTGCTGTTCTGGCGCTTGCCAGCCGGATCCAGCAGCACCGAGGCGCGCAGCTTGTTGTCCGGGTTGTTGTAAGCGCGGCGTACGCCTTCGTTGACCATTTCCTGTACCGACAGGGTGGCGTCCCACTGCACGTTCATGCCCACTTTCAGGAACACCACGGCGATGCCGGTATCCTGGCAGATGGGGCGACGGCCTTCGGCACACATGCGGCTGTTGATCAGGATCTGCGCCATGGCGTCCTTGGCCGCCGGGCTTTCTTCATGCAGATAGGCCTGGTACAGCGCGTCGATGTAGTCCTTGGGGTGGTAGCAGCTGATGTACTGAAAAGCATCGGCGATGCTTTGAATGAAATCATCCTGACGGATAACGGCCATGAGAGGTTTCTCCAGCGTAGTGGGCTGTTAGAAGCTGTACACGATCCGCCGCATGAATGGGGCGGCACGGCATGATCGCGGACACGCTCTTAGGAATTGTCGGATTATTTTAGGGCCTTACGCTGCATTGCGCCATGCCTGCACCGGGATTAGGCGTCAATCAGTGGTCCGTCCGGGGCCTCTTGCAGTGCGCTGGCAAACGATTGCAGCGCCTGCTCCAGCGCCCGCAGCAAGCCAGGCAGGCCGGCATGCAGCTGGCTACGGGCAGCCTGCTCCACCTGTGCGGCAGCCTGCGCCAGCGCGCAGGCCCCCACATTGCGGCTGGCGCCCTTGATGCGGTGTGCCAGCAGGCCCAGCGCCTGCAGGTCGCCACTGTGCCAGGCTTGCAGCAGGGCATGCAGGTCGGCCTGCTTGTCGCGCAGGAAGGCCTGCAACAGCGCCCGTTGCTGCGGCCAGTCATCCTGATACAGCATGCGCAGCACACGCGGGTCCAGCACCGGCAGGGATGCCGGCACGGCGTGATCCGGCTGGCCGGCTTCGACCACCTCGGCGCGCAGCTGCACGATCAGCTGACAGCCCGCCTCGCTGCCCGACGCCACTTGCAGCCGGGCAGCACTCAGCCGGGCCAGCCGGCGGATGCTGTGCCAGCAGGCCGGGGGCTGGGCTGCCTTGCAGGCACGGTCTGGCTGCTGCAACAGCGCGGCCAGTGCCGCCGCCGGGCCATCATCCGGCCTGCCGGCGTGCATGATTTCGATGGCGATGATCTGGAACAGCTGTTGCTGCGCCAACAGCTGCGTCCTGAGCAGGATGCCCCCGCTGCGGGTGTAGCGGATGGTGGCGGCGAGCAGCTGCTGCAATAGCTGCGGCAAGGCCAGCGGGTGCAGCAGCAAGGCCGGTGCCAGCGCGGCATCGGTGTCCAGCTGCCAGGCCAGGCCATGCTGCTCGGCCGCCGGGCGGCAGGCCTCATGCACGGTTGCCAGCAATTGCGGCAGACAGGTGGCGATCATGGACTGCCGCTGCGGGCTGGCCCGCCTGGGCTGGCCGGGCAGTGTGGAAGTGGCGCTTCTCATCGGCATCTTCCCTGGGGTGTAAGGTTCGGCCTCTCATGGCGCTGAGGGCCTGTCCAAGCTCTCGCGCCAGCGTGAGACAGGCACTGGCCGCGCAGCATGCCGGCGTTGACCTGCTGCATGCAGCATAGCTTAGAACTGCTGGCAAAAAGAATGGCTGACAAAAAACCTGCAGCGGCGTAGATGGATTCTCGCCCTGTGCTGTCGGCAGCGGCGCGCCCTGCCCGGTGCCAGCGACGCCAGCCGCTCAGCCACAGGGTAAGCTGTTGACTTTGCCGCCACGCCGGCCGGACTTGACATGGTACATGGCATGATCGGCCTCGTTGACCAGCTGCTCGGCCGTGCTGCCATCACGCGGATACAGGCTGTAGCCGATGCTGGCGCCCACTTCCAGCCGCTGGCCGGCCACCGTCATGGCTTCGCTGATGCTCAGTCGCAGCTTGTCTATCAGTTCGCCCAGCGCGTCATCGCTGAAGTTGCCCTGCAACAGGATCAGGTATTCGTCCCCCCCCATGCGCGCCACCATATCGCTGCCGCGCACGGTATGCAGCAGGCGGCGGGCGACGATCTGCAACACCTGGTCGCCGATGGCATGACCATGCAGATCGTTTACTTCCTTGAAGTGATCCAGATCGACAAACAACACGGCGAAGGGCGCGCCATTGCGCTGCGATAGCTGCAACAGCTGCTCCAGCCGCTGGAAGAACAGCGAGCGGTTGGCCAGCCCGGTCAGGCTGTCGTGGTGTGCCAGATAGCTCAGCTCGCGCTGATTGTCGTACAAGCTGGCCATGTGGCTGTTGATCTGTCGCTGCATGCGTTCGAAATTGCGTGCCAGCACGCCGATTTCATCATTGCGTTCCACCGGCAGCACCTGCTGCAGCTGGGTTTCGGAAAAACTGCTGGCAGCCTGGGCCAGGGTGTTGATGGGCCGCAGCATGGCGCGGGCGAACACCACGGCCAGCAAAATGGCGATGATGCTGAAGGCCAGCACCATGTGGATGATGCGCTGTCCCAGCGGCACGGCGCTTTCCAGCACCGCATCCAGTGGCTGTACCAGGCCGGTCACCACGAAGTCGTCGTGATTGCCCTGCCCCACCGGCTGGCGCACAAAGGCCATGACCCGGCCGGCGGCCTGCTGCGGCTGTTCCAGGCCGCTGAGCGCCAGATTGTTGAGCTTGCGCTCGAACAGCGGCTGGGTGGCGGCAAAGCTGTCCTGCATCAGGATGCGCCGCCCCTGCTCGAAGCCGAAGGTTTGCGCCGTGTCGGGATGCACCAGGAAATCGCCCCAGCGATTGGCGATATACAGCTGATAGCCCTTGGGCAGGTCGGCACGCAGCTGGCCCAGCAGCCGCTCCAGATCGAGATTGATCACCAGCAGGCCGCCCGGCTGGCCATCGCTGCGCGGCAGGGGGGTGGCCACCATCAGTCCGGGGCGTCCCTCGGCGTCGTGCGCACCACGCTCGTGATTGACACCGATGGCCGACTGGTAGATCTGCCCGGCCGGCAAGGCCAGGGTTTCAAACACATAGGGGAAATGGCCTTTTTCCTGCAAGTCCTGACCATCCACCCGCAAGGTGAGCCCGCCGGCGCTATCCACCCTGACCAGTTCCAGCCCGTTGTCCGCAGCACCGATCAACCTGACCTGCAAGTATTCGGGATGCAGGGCCAGCATGCCGGCAAAAGCCTGTGCCAGCTCATCGCGCGCCTGCCGGGCAGGGCGGTCGCCATGGCCATTGATCACCTGTGCCACCTGTACCAGCCGCGCCAGCAGCATGGCGTCATCGGCCGCTTCTTCCTCGGCCTGCAGCAGGCGGCGGTTTACCCCGCGCGCCGCCGTCAGCAAATCGCCCTGGGCTGCCGACACCAGCATGGTGCGGTGGGCGCTAAAGGCGTAATAGCCGGTCAGGCCGGACGACAAGATGCCGAACACCGCCAGCAGCAGCGCCAGTTTCACCAGCAGACCGGAGCGCATGATTCAGAAACTCCCCGGCCGGTCGCCGGAATAGATCTTTTGCCACAGTGCTTCGCGCAGCGCGGCGTTTTCCACCGGCTGCAACCACAGCACTTTGGCGCCGGGTTTCAGTTCGTCACTGGCACTGAGGGTATTGGCCAGCCCCTGGCGGGCCGGCAGCAAGCCACTGACCGCCGGCTCCAGCATGTAGTTGATCCATTGCTGCGCCAGCTGGGGTTTGCTGCTGGCTGCCGTCATCGCCCAGCAATCCAGCCAGGCCAGCACGCCTTCCCGCGGAATGGCATAGCCCACATCGGCCCCGGCCTGGCGCAGCGAATTCAGCTGCTGGGTGCCGTAATTGCCAAACATCAGCGCGATCTTGTGGCGGATGAACAATTCGGTTCCCTCTTCCGGCAGGCTGTAAAACGTCAGGACATTGCGCCGCAGCGCAATCAGCCGCTGCACCAGGCGGTCGCGCTGCGCCGCGCTCAGCGCAAACGGCTGTGCGATGCCACTGGCCAGCGCGGTAAACGAGAAATTGTGCTGTCCGCTATTGAAGTCGAGCACCTTGTGGCGATAACGCGGGTCCCACAGCACATTCATGCTGTCAGGCGGCACGGCAAACTGCCGCCGGTCATAGATGATGCCCATGGTGGAATAGGTAAAGGGAACGGCATACAGCCGGCCTTGCTGCTGCAGGCCGGGAATGGCCGCCAGATTGCGAAAGCGTGGCAGCTGGCGCCGGGTATTGGGCAGCAAGGCCGGGTCCAGCGGCTTGAGCAGACCGGCGGCAAAGTAGCGCTGCATTTCGGCGGTATTGGCGGCCAGCACATCGAAACGCGGGCCGGCGACAGCATGCATCTTCGCCCACAGCGCTTCGTCCGAGTCGACAAAGGTCACCTCCACGCTGACCTGGAAGCGTTGCTCGAAGGCATGTACCACATCCGGGTCGGCATAGCCGGGCCAGGCCAGCACCCGCAGCACATCCTTGGCCACGGCCAGCTGGCAACACAGCAGGCAGCCGATTATCCCCGTAAGCAGGCTGTTTTTATTGAAGGCCACGATTGTATTTCTTCTTTTTCAATTCACCGTTTGAATGTAGCTGCTCGTCATGCTTTATACCTAAGTATTTTTACGAAAATTCGCTCGGCTCACGGCAACTGCCGCAGGCATGGCGGCTTGCCGCATGGCAGGGGCCACGGCAGGGTGCAGGCTGCCATGGCAGCACCCCGCACCGCGGCGGTGCCATTTATCCAGAATGCACCAATTAACAGCATAAATACGTCATGAAACACCGTTTTGGTGCATGAACGCACCAGCACCGCCGTCGCCGCCGCCTGCCAGATTCACCGGAAGCGGGCGCAACATCACCATTTTCGGGCGATGGTGATTCAAATTGGTGCCGTCAGCAGCAGGCTGGCACTCCCCTTGCTTGATGCAAGCCCGATAAAAGCCGACAACAACGGGACTCGCCATGCCAAACTCGAATTCACCTTCCGATGTACTGTTCCTGCTGCTGGGGGCCATCATGATCCTGGCCATGCATGCAGGCTTCGCCTTTCTGGAGCTGGGCACCGTCCGCAAGAAAAACCAGGTCAATGCCCTGGTCAAGATCCTGACCGACTTTGCCGTGTCGGCCATTGCCTATTTCTTTGTTGGCTACAGCGTGGCTTATGGCATCAATTTTCTGGGCGATGCCAGCCATATTGCCCAGCACAATGGCTATGAGCTGGTGAAGTTTTTCTTTCTGCTGACCTTTGCCGCCGCCATTCCCGCCATTGTGTCCGGCGGTATCGCCGAGCGCGCCAAATTCCACCCGCAATCGGCAGCTACCTTTCTGCTGGTGGGGCTGGTCTATCCCTTTTTCGAGGGCATGGCCTGGAACAATCACTATGGCGTGCAGGACTGGCTGAGCCACAGCTTTGGCCAGCCTTTCCATGACTTTGCCGGTTCGGTGGTGGTGCATGCGGTGGGCGGCTGGATCGGCCTGGCCGCGGTGCTCAACCTGGGCGCGCGGCGCGGCCGCTACAGCAAGGAAGGCCGCATCTCCGCCCATCCGCCCTCTTCCATTCCGTTTCTGGCACTGGGCGCGTGGATCCTGATCGTCGGCTGGTTCGGCTTCAACGTGATGAGCGCCCAGCGTCTGAACGGCATTTCCGGGCTGGTAGCCATCAACTCGCTGATGGCCATGGTGGGCGGTACGCTCAGCGCCATGTGGGCCGGCAAGAACGACCCCGGCTTCATTCACAACGGCCCGCTGGCCGGCCTGGTGGCGGTATGTGCCGGCTCGGACATCATGCATCCGCTGGGTGCGCTGCTGGTGGGGCTGGCGGCCGGTGGCCTGTTTGTCTGGCTGTTCACCCAGACCCAGAACCGCTGGAAGATCGACGATGTGCTGGGGGTATGGCCGCTGCACGGCATCTGCGGTGCCTGGGGCGGCATTGCTGCCGGCATCTTCGGCCAGAGCGCACTGGGCGGGCTGGGCGGCGTCAGCCTGCTGTCGCAAGTGCTGGGCACACTGGCTGGCATCGCCATCGGTTTTGGCGGCGGTTATCTGGTGTATGCCTTGCTGCGCAAGACCGTGGGCATCCGGCTGGATGAGGAAGAAGAGTTCAACGGCGCCGACCTGACCATCCACCAGATCAGCGCCACGCCGGACCGTGAAACCAACTGGTAAGGCCGGCAAAGGCCGGCCAGGCCTGGCTCTGACCGCATATGGCCGTGCAGGAATCTTGATCCGGCGCAGAGATTGTCCTGTTTGCGCCGGACACGGCCTTACAGCCCGCGCGGGCTCCGCTATGCTGGCTGCAAGCGCTTTTCTCTGGCAGCGACAGACATCATGGGCAAGCACTTTCATCTGACGGGCAGGACTTCCCTGCGCACCCGCATCACCCTCGGCATGCTGCTGGCACTGGTCATCACCCTGTGGCTGGCCACCCTGCTCATCAGCCACAGCCTGCGCCGGCAGATGGAGGACACCATCTCGGCCCAGCAGTTTTCCGCCGTGTCGCTGGCCGCACGCGAGGTGGACCGCTCGGTCAAGGAGCGCATGCTGATCCTGCAATCGCTGGCCGAGCAGCTGAACAACATCCCGCTGCGCGAGGACAGCCTCCAGCCACAGCTGGAACGGCGACCGCTGCTGCAGCTGATGTTCAACTGGGGCATCGTGGTACTGGACGCACAGGGCGTCGCCCGCGCCAGCATTCCGCGTTCGCTCGGGCGCAACGGGGTGTCTTACGGCCAGCGCGATTTTTTCCGCCAGGCCATGCAAGCTGGCCAGGCCAGCATTACCGAACCCATGTTCGGCCAGCACACCGGCCAGCCGGTCATTTCGATGCTTCAACCCTTGCGCGCCGCTGATGGCCGGCTGGTGGGGATGATCATGGGCGTGACCAACCTGGCCCGGCCCAATTTTCTGGATGACATCAGTTCGGCCAAGTATGGCGCCACCGGTGATTATTTCATTACCGTGCCGCACAGCCGTCGCTACATGGTGTCATCCGACAAGCGCCGCCTGCTGCAGCCGGGTCCCGCCCCGGGCATCAACCCGCTGTATGACCGCTATCTGTCGGGTTACCAGGGCTCGGGCATTGCCGTCAGCTCACACGGCGTGGCCGAGCTGTCCTCCAGCGTGCGCATTCCGTCCACCGGCTGGCTGATGCAGGCGGTATTGCCGACCACCGAAGCCTTTGCCCCCATCCGCACCCTGCAACGGCAGCTGTTTGGCCTGGCACTGTGCCTGACCCTGCTGGCAGGCGGTTTCAGCTGGTGGTGGCTGCGCCGGCAGCTGCTGCCGCTGTCCGAGGCCACCACGCTGCTGGCCGGCATGCGCGATGGCACCCTGCCCAAGCAGGCGCTGCCGGTGCGGCAGCAAGATGAGCTCGGCCTGCTGGCCAGCTCGTTCAACGGCTTGCTGGAGCGCATCCTGCGCGAAGAAGAACAAGCCGGCGAACACGCGGCCAACCGGCTGCTGCGCAAGATCGTGTCGCACATTCCCGGCGTGGTGTTCCAGTACCGCCTGTTCGCAGATGGCCACGGCTGCCTGCCCTTTGCCAGCGAGGCGCTGCATGAGCTGTACGGCCTGACACCGCAGCAAGTCAGCCACAATGCCGACCCCATGCGCGCCATGCTGCATCCGGACGATGCGGATGCCTTCTTCAGTGCCATGCATGCCTCGGCCGCCAACCTGACGCTATGGCATATCGAGTACCGCATCGTGCGGCCCGATGGCCAGCTCAAATGGCTGCGGGTGGATGCCCTGCCCGAACAGGAAGGCCCGTACGTCACCTGGTACGGCTATATCGCCGACATCAGCCAGGCCAAGGCCATGGAGGCCGAGCTGCGCATTGCCGCCACCACCTTCCTGACCCAGGAAGGCATCATGGTGACCGACCGCGACGGGGTGATCCTGCGGGTGAATCCGTCCTTCTGCCAGATTACCGGCTACAGCAGCGCCGAAGTGGTGGGCAAGACCCCGGCCATTCTCAGCTCGCACCGCCATCCGCCGGCGTTCTACCAGCAGCTGTGGCAATCGCTGCTGCAAGTTGGCCGCTGGCAGGGCGAAATCTGGAACAGCCGCCAGAACGGCGAAGTCTTCCCGGAATGGCTCACCATTACCGCCGTGCACGACAGCGATGGCCAGACCAGCCACTACGTGGCCATCTTCCAGGACATCACCGAACGCAAGGCTGCCGCCGACGCCATCCAGACCCTGGCGTTTTACGATGCCCTCACCCACCTGCCCAACCGCCGCCTGCTGCTGGAGCGGCTGCAACATGCGCTGGATGCGGCACACCGCCAGCAGCAGTACGGCGCGCTGTTATTCCTCGATCTGGACAACTTCAAGTCGCTGAACGACACCATGGGCCATGACATCGGCGACCTGCTGCTGCAGGAGGTGGCCGCCCGCCTGCGCCACTGCCTGCGCGTGGGCGATACCGTGGCACGACTGGGGGGCGACGAATTCATCGTATTGCTGGAGGACCTGGGCCTGCAGCGTGAAACGGCACTGCGCGAGGCGGAAAGCGTCGGCCGCAAGATCCTGGCGCAGCTCAAACAGCCTTACCAGCTGCGCGGCCACGACTACCGCGGCAGTTGCAGCCTGGGCATCGCCCTGTTTGCCGGGGAGCACGACAGCACCGAAGACATCCTCAAGCAAGCCGATCTGGCCATGTACCAGGCCAAAGCGGCCGGCCGCAATACCCTGCGCTTTTTCGATCCGCTGATGCAGGCGGAAATCAATGCCCGCACCCGGCTGGAAGCCGAGCTGCACCAGGCACTGGAAAACGGCGAACTCAGCCTGCATTACCAGCCGCAGATCCGCCATGGCCACCCCTGCCAGAGCGTGGAGGCACTGCTGCGCTGGCATAGCCCGCAACAGGGGCTGCGCCTGCCCGGCGCCTTCATTCCGCTGGCGGAACAGAGCAATCTGATCCTGGCCATCGACCACTGGGTGCTGCAACAAGCCTGCACCCAGCTGGCCGCCTGGGCCGGCCATGCCGCCACCGCCGGGCTGAGCATTGCCGTCAATGTCAGCGCCCGCCAGTTCCACCAGAGCGATTTTGTCAGCCGCCTGCGCCACCTGCTGCAGGACAGCGGCGCCAACCCGGCGCTACTGAAACTGGAAATCACCGAAAGCCTGCTGCTGATGAAGCTGGACGACGCGGCCAGCAAGATGAACAGCCTGCGCCAGCTGGGCATCACCTTTGCCCTGGATGATTTCGGCACCGGTTATTCCTCGCTGTCCTACCTGCGGCAACTGCCGCTGGACCAGGTCAAGATCGACCGCAGCTTTGTACGCGACGTACTGGACAACCCCAACGATGCCGCCATCTGCAAGGCGGTCATTGCCCTGGGCCACAGCCTGGGCCTGACCGTGATTGCCGAAGGCGTGGAAACCGCTGCCCAGTACGACTTCCTGGTGGCGCAAGGCTGCCAGGTGATACAGGGCTATCTGTTCAGCCCGGCCCTGCCCGCCGGGCAGCTGCAGGACTGGCTGGCCGCAACCTGGCCCGCCCAGCATGGCGGCAGCACGTCACAGGCCCGGCAACAACAGCTGCCGGCCAGCCTGGCCGGCTCATGAACCCAGCAGTGCGGTGGCCGGCTGGTGCTGCTGCGCATAGGCGGCAAAGGCCGCGGCCGGCAGCGGCCGGCTGAACAGGTAACCCTGCAGCTCATCACAGCCCTGGGCGCGTAGCCAGCTGAGCTGCTCTCCGGTCTCCACCCCCTCGGCAATGGTCAGCAGGCCCAGGTTTTCCGCCATGTCGATGATGGCGGCGACAATGGCGCGATCTTCCGGATCGGTCACGATGTCGCGCACAAAGCTCTGGTCGATTTTCAGCTTGTAGACGCGGAACTGCTTGAGCAGGTTCAGCGAGGAATAACCGGTGCCGAAATCGTCGATGGACATGCGCACACCCTGCTCGTGCAAGGCATTCATCACCGCGATGGCCTGTTGCGGGTCGTACATGGCCACGCCTTCGGTCAGCTCCAGTTCCAGCGCGCTGGCGGGCAAGCCCTCTTCCTGCAGAATGCGCGCCACCAGCGCCGGCAGATCGGGCTGGCGGAATTGCACGGCCGACAGATTGACCGCCATCACCAGTTCCAGCCCCTGCTCGCGCCACTGCCGTGCCTGACGGACGGCATGACGCAGCACCCATTCGCCCAGCGGCAGGATCAGGCCGCAGTCCTCGGCAACCGGAATGAACTCTGCCGGCGAGATATGGCCCAGCTCCGGATGCGCCCAGCGCAGCAGTGCCTCGGCGCCGACCAGCCGGCCATCGGCCATGGAAAGCTGCGGCTGGTAATGGATGCTGAGCTGCTGCTGTTCCAGTGCCACGCGCAGTGCATTCACCAGCTGCAGATGACGCGCGGCCTTTTCCTGAATCGCCGTGGTATAGAAACGGAAACAGCTGCGGCCGGCCTTCTTGGCCAGGTACATCGCGGCATCGGCACGGCGCGACAGGGTTTCCAGATCCCGGCCATCATGTGGGTACAGCGCAATGCCGATGGAGGCCGAAACATTCAGATCGTAAGGCGCCACCTGATAGGGGCGGGCGATATCGTCCAGCAGCTGCCGGGCCAGCGCCTCGGCCTGCGCGGCATCGCTATCCGGCAACAGCAGCACGAACTCGTCGCCTCCCAGCCGGGACACCAGCGCACCATCCGGCAGCACCCGGCGCAATCTGGCGGCCAGTTGCACCAGCAAGGCATCGCCGACGCTGTGGCCCAGCGAATCATTGATGTCCTTGAAGTGATCGAGGTCGAGGAATATCAAGGCCTGCGCCTGCTGCTGGCGGGCCGCCTGCTGCAGTATCCGCTCGGCCTGTTCTTCCAGCATCACCCGGTTGGGCAGGCCGGTCAGCACATCGTAATGGGCCAGATAACGGATATGCTGCTCGTTCTGTTTGCGCAGGGTGATATCACGGGTAATCGCCAGCAGCATGCTGATGGCCCCCTCTTCGTCGCGCATGGGCGCGGCATGGGTTTCCAGCCAGCGCCGCTGCCCGTGCAGGCCGCATATTTCGAATTCCAGCGTAGCGCTCTGCCCGCTCATCACCTGCTGGTGCAGCTGCATGAAGGCGGCATGGTGCTCGGGCAATACGAAATGCAGCAGGCCCAGCTGCTGGATCTGCTGCAGGCTGTCGGCCTGCAGCATGGCCATGCCGGCCCGGTTCATTTCCAGCAGCTGGCCTGCGGACCCCACTACCTTGATGCATTCCGGCTCGGTTTCGATGATGGTGCGCAAGCGCTGTTCGCTCAGCTGCAAGGCGGTATTGGCGGCCTGCCGCTCCTGTTCGCGCTGGAAGCTGTCCAGCGCATAGTCCAGGTCCATCACCATTTCCTCGATCAGCATGCGCGCCGCCTCGTCAAAGGCATGCGGCTCGCCACTGTACAGGGTGAGTGCGCCGATGATCCGGCCATTGCACTGCAAGGGCAGTGCGGCCGAGGCCCCCCAACCATAAAGAATGGCACGGTCATGCCAGGGCGCGGTGACAGGGTCATGCTGGAAATCCTGGCACCATTGCGCCAGACCGGTCTGCACGGCGCGGCCGGTGGGGCCCTGGCTGAGTGGATCGGCCGCAGCGGTTGCCAGCGGCAAATCAACCAGATACTCGGTGCCGCTGCCGTAGGCGCACAGTGGCCGGATATGTCTTGCCTCTTCATCCAGCAGCCCCACCCACACCATTTTCATGCCGCCATGCTCCACCGCGGCCTGGCACATCCGCTCAAACAGCTCAAGCTGGGTACGGCTGCGCACAATGGCCTGATTGCACTGGCTCAGTGCATTGTAAAGCCCGGTCAGGCGCTGATTGTGCGCATCGGCCTGGCGGCGGGCGGCATCTAGGCGCTGCAGCTTGTCGCGGGTTTCCGCCAGCCAGCCCATCACGCTGTGCCGGCTATAGCTGCCCAGCGGCACCGGCTGCGAAAAGTCACCGCTGCCCAGGCGGGAGATGCTGCTGTGCAGCTCGGTCACACTGCCACCCAGTACATTGAGCAGATTACGCCGCTGGCCCCACAGCAAGGGCAGCAACAGCAGGCCGAAGGCCACGAATATACAGCGCAGCTGCAAGGCATAGCGCTCGGCATCCTCCACCGCCTGCAAGGTACGCTGGGCAGAGAGGCGGTTGAATTCGGCAATCGGCTGCATGATGGCGGCCTTGGCACGGTGATAGGCGGCATCGTGCAACATGTGGATGGCTTGCTGCCGTTGCGGGGAGTCCAGTGCCGGGGCGGATGCCACCAGCGCCATGGCCGCCCATTCGGTACGGGTCAGGGCATCGGATTTGGCCTTGGCCTCGGCCAGCCTGGCCATTTCCTCGGGGGTAAAGCCGGCTGCGCGCATGCGCTGCAGCAAGGAGGGAGCGGCACTGGCGGCCTGCGGTCGATGGGCATCGTCCAGTACCAGATCCCAGTAGATGTTCTGGTAGTCCAGCGGGCGCGGGGCCTTGCCCTCGCGGATGGCCAGGATTTCGCGGTAATGCTGCTGATAGACGGGATCACCGGTCACCACATAGGTTCGCACCATGCGGGTCAGGTCATCGGAAGACTGGCGCAATTCGCCGGCCAGCAAAATGGATGCGTGGCGCGCATCGTTGGCACGGTCGATGGCTTTTTCTGCCTGCACATACAGCACAAAGCTGACGACAAAGGCGATGAATACCAGCAGGATCAACCAGTAGTAACGGGAGAGCAGCAGCAGCTTGCTCTTGACTGTCAGCATGGCTTGATAGCCCTTTTTATCGTATGGCCCCGATTGCAATCAAAAACAGGAATGGTCTGGCTGATTATGGCGCAAAACCGCGGCCATCGCAGGCCAAATGCCCGCAGGAGCGTGTGGGAAACGGGCAAGGTAGCAGCGGTGCTACAGTTTTCGGGTACGGCCTGCCCCCACAAGGGAAGCAGTGCTGTCATACTCGGCGGACAAGTTGAGCAGCCTGTTCAAGCCGCGACGGCCGGCCCATGCTGCACTCTCCACCGAGCCGACAAGGACCGAACATGACGCTGGCGCAATGGCTGGACATCCCCTTTTCCATCATCCAGGCCCCAATGGCTGGCGTGCAGGGTAGCCGGCTGGCCATCGCGGTCAGCCAGGCCGGCGCCGTGGGCTCGCTGCCCGCCGCCATGCTCTCCGCCAGCCAGTTGCAACAGGAACTGGAGGCACTGCAACAGCTGGGCCGGCAGCCGTACAACCTCAACTTTTTCTGCCATCAGCCACCGGCAGACGATCCGGCCGCGCTGGCCGGCTGGCAGGCGCTGCTGGCGCCCTTCTACCAGGAGCTGGGCATCGTTCCGACGGCAGCCGGCGGCGCCGGACGCCTGCCCTTCAATAAGGAGATGGCGGATCTGGTCAGCCACTATCGTCCGGCGCTGGTGAGCTTTCACTTTGGCCTGCCCGCCCCGGCCTTGCTGCAACAGGTCAAGGCCACTGGCGCAAAGGTGCTGTCCAGCGCCACCACGGTGGCCGAGGCCCGCTGGCTGGCAGCCAATGGTGCCGATGCAGTGATCGCGCAAGGGCTGGAAGCCGGCGGCCATCGCGGCATGTTCCTGCATGATGATCTGGATGATCAGCTGGGCAGCTTTGCCCTGCTGCCGCAGATCGTGCAGGCGCTGGACATTCCGGTGATCGCTGCAGGCGGGATTGCCGATGCTGCCGGGGTGGCAGCCGCCATGCGGCTGGGTGCGGCTGGCGTGCAAGTGGGCACGGCCTATCTGCTGTGCCCGGAAGCCGACACCAGCGCCCTGCACCGTGCGGCACTGTGCAGCCCGGCCGCGGCGCACACCGCGCTGACCACGCTCTACAGTGGCCGGCCAGCCCGCGGCATCGTCAACCGCCTGATGCGGGAACTGGGCCCGCGCCACCCGGCCGTGCCGGCCTTTCCCCTGGCCTCCGCCGCGCTGGTGCCCTTGCGCGCCGCCGCCGAAGCACTGGGCCGCGACGACTTCAGCCCGCTATGGTGCGGCCAGAATGCCAGCGGCTGCCAGGCAATGCCGGCGGGCGAGCTGACCCGTCAGCTGGCGGCCGGCCTGAGCGCTTAGGCCGGGTCGGCAAAGCCGGCGGCAATGCGCGCGCATTCCGCCAGCCAGTGCGCCTTGTCCGCCGGCGCCAGCCAGCTGGCCTCGAAACCGTTCTGGCACAGCTGCAGGATCTCGGCCTGGCTCAGGCCCAGCTCGCGGGCGCAGCCCAGATAGTTTTCCTGCACATAGCCGCCAAAATAAGCCGGGTCGTCCGAGTTCACCGTGGCACACAGCCCGGCCTGCAAGAGCTGGCGCAGATTGTGATCCTTGAGCTGGTCGAACACCCGCAGCTTGACGTTGGAATACGGACATACCGTCAGCGGCATGCGCTCGGCCACCAGCCGCGCCACCAGTGCCGCGTCTTCCAGCGCCCGCACACCGTGGTCGATACGGCATACCTTGAGCAGGTCCAGCGCCTCCCACACATAGGCCGGCGGGCCTTCTTCACCGGCATGCGCCACGCAGGGCAGGCCCAGCGCATGGCAGGCGGCAAACAGCCGGGCAAACTTGGACGGCGGGTGGCCCACCTCACTGGAGTCCAGACCGAAACCGTCAATGCCGGCAAGATAGGGGCGCGCTTGCTCCAGTACGGCAAAGCCGTCTTCTTCGCTCAAATGGCGCAGGAATGACATGATCAGCCGCGAACTGATGCCCAGCTGGGTGCGGCCCTCATCCAGGGCGCGCCGGATGCCCTGATAAACCGTGGCAAAGGCAATGCCACGCGCGGTATGGGTTTGCGGATCGAAGAAGATTTCAGTGTGGACGACATGGTCGTCACGGCAGCGCAACAGATAGGCCCAGGTCAGCTCGTAGAAATCCTGCTCGGTCTGCAATACCCCGGCGCCGGCGTAGTAGAGGTCGAGAAAGGATTGCAGATTGTCAAAATCATAGGCCGCCCGCAGTGCCTCCACCGTCGGATAAGGCAGTGCGATGCCGTTGCGCGCGGCCAGGCGGAACATCAGTTCCGGTTCCAGGCTGCCTTCGATATGCAGGTGCAGTTCGGCCTTGGGCAGGGCTTGGATCAGTGCTTGGTGTGCAGTGCTCATGGGGTGTCCTGGCAGTGGCTCGCCCGCGCGACCGGCCGGGCCGGTCGTTTCAGGTCGAGCAAAAGCAGCATGATAGCGATTGCCGTGCCGACACAGAAGCCCGCTTTTCCGCTATTTGCCGCACTTTGCCATGGCCTGGCCGGCGGCAATGCCAATGGTTTGGGGTAAAATCAGCCACAGTGCCGCGCAGCATGCCGGCACATGACACCTTATTTGCTGCCAGCCGGGTGGCCGTTGCGCCCGCTGCAGGACCGGACCATGACCCTGCCCAATTTCCAGCAAGCCCTGCACCAGAGCTCGCAAGCCTTTGCCATTCTCGACCCCCAGGGCCGCATAGATTATGCCAATCCGGCCTTCTGCCAGCTGTTTGGCTACGACAGTGCCACCCTGACAGGGCAATCCATCGACATCATCATTCCCGCAGAGGCGGCGGATGGGCTGAGCGATGGCGGCTTTCGCTGCGGGCCGGATGCCACGCTGCCGTTTCAGGGCGAGGTGCGCCGCATCGCCAGCGATGGCCGCAGCATCATCGTCATGCTGCATGGCAATGCCCTGTACGACACAGCCGGCGCGATACAGGGTTTTGTGCTGTCCTACACCGACATTGCCGATCGCAAGGCCACGGAACTGGCCTTGCAGCAGGCCAACGAACAGCTGTCGCTGGCGCTGGATGCCTCGCGGCTGTCGCTGTGGGACATGGACATCCTGCAGGATTGCGCCTGTGTCGATGCCCGCTGGGCGCGCATGCTGGGCCATCCGGAACAGGCGGCACGCTACCGGGCCAGTGCCATGTTCGCCGACGTGCACCCTGCCGATTACCAGAAGGTCTACCAGGCCTGCATGGCCGTGCTGCGCGGCAGCGAAAGCCGCTTTCAGCAGGAATTCCGCTACCGCAACGCCCGTGGCGACTGGACCTGGATACGCTGCACCGGCAAGGTGGTGGCGCGCAATGCCCAGGGCCTGGCCTTGCGTGCCATCGGCACCAGCCAGGACATTACCGAGCGCAAGCACAATGAAGAGCTGATCATCAATGCCGCCCATCACGACTGGCTGACCGCCCTGCCCAACCGCTTTGCCCTCACCCGCCACCTGGCGGCGGCACTGGCACGCGCCCAGCGCAGCGAGAAGCTGGTGGCGGTGTGCATGATCGATCTGGACGACTTCAAGCCGGTCAACGATACCTGGGGCCATGAGGCGGGCGACCGCCTGCTGAAGGACCTGGCCCATCGCCTGCAGGCCTTGCTGCGCCAGACCGACTTTGTCGCCCGTCTGGGCGGCGATGAGTTCGTGGTCATCATGGAAGACCTGCAGGAAGAAGCCGCCCTGCAACAACTGGAAAGCGCCTTGCAGCGGCTGCACCAGGCGGTGGAATCGCCCTTTGCGCTGGAGGCCGGCATCGAGGCCGAAGTGGGCATGACGGTGGGTATCGCCCTTTACCCGCATGACGGCATCGAACCGGATGCCCTGATGCGCCAGGCCGATGCCGCCATGTACCAGGCCAAGCAGCACAAACCCACCCGCCAGCGCTGGTGGCGCATGGTGGCGGACGAGGCCGGCTATCACGCCGAGGAAAGCAGCCATTTCGCACTTTACGGCGCAGAGGCCAGCCAGCTGCTGCACAAGTCCGCCCGCCTGATCAGCCGCGCCACCGAGCTTTACATCAGCCGCTTCTACCAGCAGAACCGGCCGGCCCACGAAGCCCTGGCCATCCTCGCCAGCCTGCAGCCCGCCGAGCTGGAGCAGCTGCAGCGCGCCCATCGCGACTTTCTGCTGCAGATATTGTCGCCGGAACAGCAGGCCGATCAGATCCGTCGCGACAGCCGGCAGCTGGGCCGCATCCACAGCCTGGTCGGGGTCACCCCGGCGCTGCTGGTCCAAAGCGTGGAGCTGTTCCGCAGCCATTTCAGCGAACAGCTGAACGTCACCCTGCTGCCGATACGCCAGCGCTACCGGCTGCTGGAAATCATCGACAGCCGGCTGCAGGAACAACTGCACGCCCAGCTGGAAGCGGCGGCAGAAGTACAAAGCGAGTATCTGGAAAGCCTGTCGCTGCCCATGCCGCACCAGGGCACGCTGTGGACCGACGCCGTCGGCAACGAGCTGGAGCAGCTGGGCAGATTGCCCGGCATGCAGGCGGTATTGCTGATGCGCCTGATGTCCGACGGTGTTTTCGTGCCGGAGAACAGCCGCGGCCCGCAAGGCCAGTTCGTGGCCGATCTGTTGCAGCAGCCCGGTTCGGAAGCCGTGGTCGATCCCAATTCGCCGCGCGGCCAGGGGCTGAGCGCGGTTGCCTGGCGCAGTGGCCGCATCTGCAGCTCGGCCTCCTACGGCAATGACCCGCGCTATGCCCGCTGGCACCAGCACGCCGGCAAAGTAGGGATACGCTCCAGCATGAGCATTCCGGTGCGCAACCAGGACGGGCTGACCGTGGCCGTCATCAGCCTGTTCGGGGCCTATCCCAACCAGTTTGAATCGGCCACCATGCAGCAGTTTGCCCTGGGCCTGCAGCACCGCTGGGAGCTGATCCTGGCCGCCTGCACCAAGCCGGCGGCCGCCATCCAGCAAAACCTGGCCATAGCCCTGCGCGAACGGCTGTTTGCCGGCGGCCTCACCTTTTATCTGCAGCCGTTGGTCGACCTCAAGCTGGGCAAGGTGGTGAAAGTGGAAGCCCTGGCCAGGCTGATCAGGGAAGACGGGCAGATTGTCAGCCCCGGCGTCTTCCTGCCGCTGCTGGGCGATGCCGACCTCGACCACCTGTTCCGCCTGGGGCTGGACAAGGCGCTGACCCAGCTGGCCGAGCTGGACAGGCAGGGCCTGGACATCGACATCTCGCTGAACATCGCCCCCTGTACCCTGCAGGACAAGGACTGCCCGCGCTGGGTGGCCGAGGCCCTGGCGCGCCATGGCGTGGCCCCCGAACGGCTGAGCCTGGAACTGCTGGAAACCGCCGACATCGCCCCGCACGAGCAGGACCGTGCCATCGAACGGCTGCGTCAGACCGGCGTCAAGCTGGTGATGGATGATCTGGGCTCCGGCTACAGCAGCCTGCAAAGGCTGAGCGCCCTGCCCTTTGACACGGTCAAGATCGACCAGAGCCTGACGCTCAACCTGCGCAAGACCCCGCTGACCAGCCTGGCGCTGATGCGCGCCATCCTGCAGCTGGGCCAGGACCTGGAGCGACAGGTGGTGGTGGAGGGGCTGGAAGACATCGGCATGCTGGAAGCCGCCTGCATCCTGGGGGCGACGCAGGGTCAGGGCTACAGCCTGGCCCGGCCGATGGCGCAAGCCAGCTTTATCGACTGGCAGTCGACCTTCCGCCTGCCTGCCGCTGCCGGCCACATCAGCAGCTATCTGGGCGCACTGGCCCAGCACTGGCTGTATGCCCAGCCCTCGCAGGCCGCCGCCCGGCCAGCCCTGGCCGACTGTCCGCTGCACCATTTCCTGCAAGGCCAGCGCGATGTACCCGAGCAGGTAAGGCAGTGGCATGCCGCCTGCCATGCGGCCAGGCATGCCGGGCCGGCCAGCCAGCAGCTCAGCCAGTGGCTGATCGAGCAAATGCAGCGCGAGTCACTGCCGGGAAGCGCTTAGCAGCCATGTCGCCGCCCTCACCGGCGGCGGCGACAGCAGCCCGGTCATTTGCGCACACGACATGACAATCGCAAACAAAAACCTGGTATTTTCAAAAATAAAATGAAACTGCTTGCTACAGCGGCGGCTTATTCGCGCCCGGCTCTTGCTTGATAATGGCGAACATCACCCCCCGCACATGCCAAGCAAGGAGTCACCATGAATATTGCCGACCTGGCGCAGACCCGCTACACCACCAAGGCCTTCGATCCCAACCGCCAGCTCACCGCAGAACAGGTCGCACAGATCGAAACCCTGCTGCGCTTCAGCCCCTCCTCCACCAATTCCCAGCCCTGGCACTTTTTCATTGCCGGCACCCCGGAAGGCAAGGCCCGCGTGGCCAAGGCCACCAGTGGCGCCTACGCCTTCAATGAAGCCAAGGTACTGAACGCCTCGCATGTGGTGGTATTGTGCAGCCGCGCCAGCATCGATGAAGTCTATCTGGAGACACTGCTGCAACAGGAAGAGGCCGACGGCCGTTTTGCCAATGCCGAAGCCCGCGCCGGCCAGCACCGCGGCCGTTCACACTTCGTCAACATGCACCGCTTCGAATTGCGCGATGCCCACCACTGGATGGAAAAGCAGGTTTACCTGGCAGCAGGCACCCTGCTGCTGGGCGCAGCCGCCCTGCAAATCGACGCCTGCCCCATCGAAGGCTTCGACCAGAAAGTGCTGGATGAAGAACTGGGCCTGCGTGCCATGGGCTATACCAGCGCCGTCATCGTGGCCCTGGGCTATCGCAGCGACAGCGATTTCAATGCGCAGCTGCCCAAGTCACGCCTGCCGGCCGCGCGCGTGATCAGCCGGATCTGAGCCCCGCCCCGCCGGTGTGCTGTCAACGCCCTTAACCAGGCGACAAGCAAGCTGTACATCAAGTTTCCAGCCCTTCTTCACCTTCCTGCGCCGCTAGCTGCATGTAGCTGGCGCAGGAACGCGCCTGAACAACATGCCATGACAAGCCATGACAAGTGGCATGCATCTTGCTAGTATTTCATACATTTTAAAAAATATTCATACAGCAACTCACCGCGGGGCCTGCTCGCCTGCCGGTTTTCTTGAGGATATTTCCATGCACATTCCAGACGGCTATCTCAGCCCGGCAAGCTGCGCGCTGGCCTATGCGGTGGCGCTACCGTTCTGGCTGGTGGCCTACCGCCATGCCAAGCGCCTGCTGCACACCCGCATGGTGCCGCTGTTCGCACTGTTTTCGGCCTTCAGCTTTGTCATCATGATGTTCAACCTGCCGCTGCCCGGTGGCACCAGCGGCCATGCGGTAGGCATGGGCATCATCAGCATCGTGCTGGGGCCGTGGGCGTCCATTATTGCCATTTCGGTGGCACTGCTGATTCAGGCGCTGTTCTTTGGCGATGGCGGCATCACCAGCTTCGGTGCCAATAGCCTGAACATGGCCATCGTCGGCTCGCTGGTGGCCTGGGCCTGCTACCAGCTGCTGGCGGCTGGAGCCCCGCTGCAATCGCGCCGCCGCGTGCTGGCAGCTGCCGTATCCGGCTATCTGGCTATCAATACCGCAGCCTTGCTGGCCGCCATCGAGTTCGGCCTGCAGCCGCTGCTGTTCCATGATGCCGCCGGCACCCCGCTGTATGCGCCCTATCCGCTGTCGGTGGCCGTGCCGGCCATGATGCTGGGTCATCTGAGCTTTGCCGGACTGGCCGAGCTGCTGATCACCGGCGGGCTGGTGGCTTATCTGCAGCGCGCCTATCCGGAACTGTTGTCACTGCAAGCGGGCCGCAGCGACGTGGCTGGCGCCGCCGTGCGCAGCACGCGCAAGCTGTGGTATGGCCTGGCCGCGCTGATGATCCTGTCGCCACTGGGCTTGCTGGCCGCCGGCACCGCCTGGGGCGAGTGGGGGGTGGAAGACTTCGCCAATGCCGCAAGCCGCCAGCAGATGGCGCTGGCATCCGGCCAGGTGGCACCGCCGGCGGCCGCGCCGGAGGGCCTGGCACGACTGGCCAGCCTGTGGTCGGCCCCCTTCCCCGACTATGCGCCAGCCTTTGTGCATAGCGCCAACTTCGGCTATGTGTTGTCGGCCGTGTTTGGTGCCGGGCTGATCCTGCTGGCGCTGTTGCTGCTGTCGCGGCTGGGCGGCAGGCAAGGCCAGCCGGAATGAGGCGGCCGCAGCCGGGCCCGGCCAGGGCATGAGCGAGCAATCCTTTATCGCCGGCGGCCATCGCCATGGCGGCCATTTTGCCGAGCGGCTGGTGCATGGCTTGCAGCAGGCGCTGGAGCATTCGCTGGATGCCGAAGCCATCAGCAGGCAGCGCGGCCTGCTGCAGGGGCTGGACCCGCGCTGCAAGCTGCTGGCGCTGCTCAGCCTGATGATCAGCGGCATCCTGGCCAGCCAGCTCGTCACCCTGCTGCTGCTGTTCGGCCTGGCCGTGCTGCTGGCCTTGCTGTCGCAGGTGTCCTTGCGGCGGCTGTATCGCCAGGCCTGGCTCAGCGTCTTGCTGTTCAGCGGGGTGATTGCCGTGCCGGCACTGTTTCTGGTGCCGGGTGAGGTGCTGTTCCGGCTGCCGCTGCTGCACTGGGGCATCAGCCAGCAAGGCTTGCGCAGCGCCGCCTTTTTATTGGGGCGGGCGGAAACCTCGGCCAGCTTTGCCTTGCTGCTGATGCTGACCACACCGTGGATGCATGTGCTCAAGGCCATGCGCAGCCTGGGGGTGCCGGTGCTGCTGGTGGCCCTGCTGGGCATGACCCATCGTTATATCTTCGTGCTGTTGCAAACCGCCAGCCAGATGTTTGAAGCCCGGCGCAGCCGCATGCTGGCACCGCCCAGCGGCCGGCTGGCACGCCAGGTGGTGGCGGCCAGCAGCGGCGTGCTGCTCGGCAAGGCTTTTCAGCTGAGCAGCGAAGTGCACCTGGCCATGGTGTCGCGCGGCTACCGTGGCGACATCTATCTGCTGCACAGCTTTCACACCCGTCGGCGCGACTGGTGCGCCCTGCTGCCGGCGCTGTGCGTGCCGCTGCTGATCTTATGGAAACACGCATGACACCGCCGGTATTCGAGCTGCAGGACCTGAGCTATCACTATCAGCAGCAACAGGCGCTGGACAGCCTGACTCTGCGTATCGAGGCCGGCTGCCGGGTGGCCTTGCTCGGGGCCAATGGCTCGGGCAAATCCACCTTGCTGCGCTTGCTGAACGGTCTGTACTTTGCCCAGCAGGGCAGGCTGCTGGCCTTTGGCGAGGAGCTGAGCGAGGCGGCGCTGGCCGAGGATGAGCGCCACTATGCCTTTCGCCGCCGGGTCGGGCTGGTGTTCCAGAATCCCGATGTGCAGCTGTTCAACCCCACGGTGTTCGACGAACTGGCGTTTGGCCCGCTGCAACTGGGCTGGCCGCACGCCACCATCCGCAGCGCCATTGCCGACATGCTGCAACGCTTCGGCATCAGCCATCTGCAAGAGCGCGCGCCGCACCGCCTGTCCGGTGGCGAGCGCAAGCGGGTGGCGCTGGCCTCGGTGCTGATCATGCAGCCGGAGGTATTGCTGCTGGATGAACCCACCGCCGCGCTGGACCCGCACAGCCAGGGCGAGGTCATCCGCTTTTTGCTGGAGAGCAAGGACAGCGGCCGCACCATCATTACCGCCACCCATGATCTGGACAGCGTGGCCGATATTGCCGACCAGGTATTCGTGCTGGATGGCGGCCGGCTGGTGGCCAGCGGCAGCCCGGCTGACATCCTTGCCGATCAGGCGTTGCTGCAGCGCACTCATCTACTGCATGCCCATCCGCACCGCCATGGCGACGGCGTGGTGCACAGCCACCCGCATCAGCACGGCCATGGCCACAGCCATCAGCATGCCGGCACGGTCAGTGGCTACCGCTACTACCCGGCGCGGCGCAAACCATCCAGCTGATGGGTCAACGCTTGCCCGGCCGGCGGTAGCCCATGCCCGCCCCGCTGGCCGCCGCCGTGGGAATCAGCTGCACCTGACCGTGGCGCACGCCGGTTTCGGCAATCACCGAGCGGGCAAAACTTTCCACCTTGGCGCTGTCGCCGCGCAGGATCACCGTTTCGATGCAGTCATCGTGATTGATATGGGCATGCATGGTGGCAATGGCCATGTCGTGGTGATCGTGCTGCAGGCCGGTCAGGCGCGATGACAGCTGGCGCTCGTGATGATCGAACACATAGCTGAGCACCGCCACGCACGGGCCGCCCGCGCCACGCCCCAGGTCTTCCTCACCCAGCTCGCGCCGCAACATGTCGCGCACCGCCTCCGAACGGCTGCTATAGCCACGCCGCGCCATCAGTTCGTCAAAAGCCTGTGCCAGCTCGTCGCTGAGCGAAATCGTCACTCTTTGCATGTCTGCCTCCTCAAATCAGAGGCCGAGCATAGCAGAGCGCCGCCGCTGCCGCATTGGCCCCGCCACCGCCAGCGGCCACGCCGGCAAAAGGCCCATGACATGACCGATGTCATATGGCGCGGCGCAAAAAAATGCGATATTCCGCCAGCAACGGCACAATGCTGCATTCTGCTGCCCCTGCGGCTCGCCGATTAACTAAGATGACAGGGTTCACATGCCATTCCATGGCGGTAACCACAAGGGAAACCATTCATGCGCATCCGCCAGCTCTGCCTGCCTGACAGCCGCCCCACCACCGAACGATTACTGCCGCTGCGCGCCATTGATCCCCAGCTGTTGCTGGTCTTCGGCTCGCTGGCGTTTTTCGCCGACGACCAGGCACTGGCCACGCTGCAGGCGGCGTTTCCCGACAGCCTGCTGCTGGGCTGCTCCACCGCCGGGGAAATCTCCAGCCATGGCGTGGATGACCACTCCACCGTGCTGACCGCCATCCATTTTGCCCATACCCGCGTACAGCCGGCCGCCACCCCCCTGCATGACATGGCCGATTCCGGCGCGGCCGGAGCCCGGCTGGCACGGCAACTGGCGGCAGATGACCTGCAGATGGTGCTGGTGCTGGGCCAGGGCGTGGCCATCAATGGCAGTGCCCTGCTGCAAGGCATCAGCAGCGTGCTGGGCACAGGGCTGCCGGTCGTGGGCGGGCTGGCGGGTGACAACGCCGCCTTCAGCCGCACCTATACCCTGAACGAGCACGGCAGCTCGGACCGGCAGCTGGTGGCGGTGGGGCTGTATGGCAAGCAGCTGCGGCTGGGCCATGGCTCCTATGGCGGCTGGACCACCTTCGGCCCGGCGCGCCAGGTGACGCGCTGCCAGGAAAACGTGCTGTACGAGCTGGATGGCGCGCCGGCACTGGAAGTATACAAGCGCTATCTGGGTGAATATGCCGCCGACCTGCCCGGCTCCGGCCTGCTGTTCCCCTTCTCCATGCTGGGCGAGCACCAGCAGGATGCCGGCGTGATCCGCACCATCCTGGGCGTGGATGAAGCCAGCGGCAGCCTGACGCTGGCCGGCGAAGTGCAAACCGGCTGTTATCTCAAACTGATGCATGCCAGCACCGACAACCTGGTGCATGGTGCGGAACAGGCGGCCAGCGCCGCCAGTCTGGCACAGCCGGTGGACGGCGACAGCCTGGCCCTGCTGGTGTCCTGTGTGGGCCGCAAGCTGGTGATGGGCGACCGGGTCGATGAAGAAATCGAGGCCGTGGCCGACGAACTGGGCAGCCATACCGTGCTGGCCGGTTTCTACTCCAATGGTGAAATCAGCCCTTTTGCCCCGGGCCAGCCCTGTCGGCTGCACAACCAGACCATGACCATTACCACGCTTGCCGAGATGGCAGGCCCCCACGACTGATGCGCGCTCAGCAGACGCCAGCAGGGAATTCATGCAAAACATTCTGATGCGCCAGTTGCGGCGCACAATGGGCATCGCCGATGACGGCCAGCTGCAACAGGTACTGGCCGAACTAAGCGCCCTGGCAGACAGCGCCACCGTTTCGCCGCAGGCCGCCACCGCGCTCAAGGGGCTGGGTGGATTACTGGAGCGGGTCAATGGCACCTATGCCCAGCAGGACCGCGACATCAGCCTGCGCACCCGCAGCCTGGAGCTCAGCTCGGACGAACTGAGCAGCACCAACCAGCGCCTGCAACAGGAACTGGCCGGCCGCGAACACGCCATCAGCCGCCTGCGGGAAACCGTGCGGCTGCTGCAGAGCGAAACCGGCATGGCCGACAACGCCGCGCAGGCTGGCGACCTGGAAGCGCTGATCAGCGTGGTGGCCGAGCTGGTGCAATACCGCCAGCGCGGACAGCAGGCCATCCGCCAGGCTCAACTGGCACTGGAAAACCAGAAATTCGCCCTCGACCAGCATGCCATCGTCAGCATTACCGACCGCTACGGCATCATCACCTATGCCAATGACAAATTCTGCCAGATCAGCGGCTACCGTCTGGACGAGCTGCAAGGGCAGAGCCATAACCTGGTCAATTCCGGCTATCATCCGGCCGCATTTTTCGCCGGGATGTGGCGCAGCATCAGTGCCGGCAAGGTGTGGACCGGCGAAATCCGCAACCGCGCCAAGGATGGCAGCCTGTACTGGGTCGCCGCCACCATCGTGCCGTTTCTGGATGACGATGGCCGCCCCTACCAGTACGTGGCCATCCGCACCGACATCACCGCCCGCCACCAGGCCAGCGCCCGTCTGCAGGAACAATTGCACTTTGTCGAAGAACTGGTCGAAGCCATGCCGCTGCCGGTGTATGTGAAGGACCCCCAGCTGAAATACCGGCTGATGAACCGGGCCTTCGAAGAATACTTTGCCATTTCGCGGCAGGAATTCATCGGCAAGACCTCGTTCGATCTGATGAACAGCGAACTGGCCAGCTACCACCAGCTGCGCGACCGCGAACTGCTGCAGGAAGTGTCGCGCCACAGCTACGAATCCCGCGTGCAGCGCCGTGACGGCGCCAGCCGCGACGGCATTTTCCACAAGGCCACGCTGACGCGGCCGGATGGCACCATCGCCGGGCTGATCGGCACCATTTCCGACATCACCGAGCTGAAAATCCTCGAACGCGAATCGCGCCATGCCCGCGAGGTGGCCGAAGCAGCCAACCGCGCCAAGAGCGAATTCCTGGCCAATATGAGCCATGAAATCCGCACCCCGATGAACGGCATCCTCGGCATGACCGAACTGACGCTGGACACCGCGCTGAACCGCGAACAACGCGAATACATGACGGTGGTGAAATCCTCCACCGAAGCCCTGCTCACCGTCATCAACGACATTCTCGACTTCTCCAAGCTGGAAGCCGGCAAGATGACCATAGAAGAAACCGCCTTCGAACTGGAGGCGGTGCTGGGCAGCACCATGAAAAACGTGGCGATGCGGGCGGAGAGCAAGGGGCTGGAACTGGCCTGCCGCATCGCCCCGGACATTCCGCCGGTGCTGCTGGGCGACCCCGGCCGCCTGCGCCAGGTGCTGCTCAACCTGCTGTCCAATGCCATCAAGTTCACCAGCGTGGGCGAGGTGCTGATCCGCGCCTCCCTGCTGGAACAGGATGGCAGCGACGTGCTGGTGAAATTCTCGGTTTGTGATACCGGCATCGGCATTGCCCGCGACAAGCAGGAAAGCATCTTCGAAGCCTTCGTGCAGGAAGACAGCTCCACCACGCGCAAATACGGCGGCACCGGCCTGGGCTTGTCCATCTGCAAGCGCCTGGTGTCGATGATGCATGGCCAGATGTGGCTGGAAAGCCAGCCGGGCCAGGGCAGCACCTTTCACTTCACCGTGCGTTTTGCCAGTGTCGACCCGGCCAGCCTGCCACGTCCGCTCAGCCCGGACCGCCTGCATGGCCTGCGCGCGCTGATCATCGACGACAATCGCATCAACCGCGACATCCTGCAGGAAACCCTGGCCAGCTGGGGGGTGCAGGCGGAACAGGCCGACAGCGGTGCCGCCGGCCTCGCCATGCTGGCCAGCGCCAGCTCGGCTTACGCCTTCGTGCTGCTGGACGGCATGATGCCGGAAATGGACGGCTTCGAAACCGCCAGCCGCATCCACGCGCTGCAACTGCCAGAACCACCGGTGCTGATCATGCTGTCGTCGGCCGGCAACCATGGGGCCGAGCTGTATCGCGCCAGCGGCATCACCTGCCATGTGGCCAAGCCGGTCTTGCAATCGGAATTGCACCAGACCATCTTGCAGGCGCTGGGTGCCACACCGCATCCGCTGCCGGCCGGCGACAGCCAGCCGGCCGTCGCCGCAAGCCACGGCAGCCTGCGCATCCTAGTGGTGGAAGACAACCAGGTGAACCAGCAACTGGCCATCAGCCTGCTCAGCCGCTGGGGCCACCAGGCAACGCTGGCGGAAGACGGCCAGCAGGCACTGGACGCACTGGCCCGCCAGTCCTACGACCTGGTGTTGATGGACATGCAGATGCCGGTGATGGGCGGACTGGAAGCCACCCGCCGCTACCGCAGACAGGAAGCCGCCGGCCAGCATCTGCCCATCATCGCCATGACTGCCAATGCCCTGCCGGGGGACCGCGAACACTGCCTGGCCGCCGGCATGGACGATTACCTGTGCAAGCCGGTGCGCGCCGCCGACCTGCAACAGCTGTTGCAGCGCTATGCACCGGCCGCCAGCGCGGCAGCGGCATTCGACTACCGGGCCAGCCTGAGCCAGCAAGACCCTGAAGTGATCGACATCGTCGCCGCCAGTTTTCTGGCGTCTTTTCCGCAGGAAATCCAGCGCCTGCACCAGGCACTGCGCCAGCCAGATCCGCTGGCGGTAAAACGGCTGGCGCACACCATCAAGGGCAATGCCGCGCTGTTTGGTGCCACCCCGATGGTGACCGCCGCCGCACAACTGGAGAAAATCGCGACCGAAAGCCAGCTGGCGGCCCAGGAGCAACTGCTCACTACGCTGGAACAGCAATTCGGCCTGCTACGCGCCGCGCTGCTGGCCAGGCCGCCCGCGCAGGGCTGATCGTTGACAGGAATGAATACCATGTTGATCCAGCTGATTTACTCCAGCACCGCCAGCGCTGCTTTCAGCGCCGAGGAGCTGACCGCCATCCTGCAGCAGTCGGTCAGCAACAACCAGGCCAATGCGGTCACCGGCCTGCTGCTGTACACCCATGGCAGCTTTCTGCAATTACTGGAAGGCAGCCCGGCGGCCGTGGATGCCACTTATGCGCGCATCGCGCGCGATCCGCGCCATCACAGCATCGAGCCGCATCTGCGTACCCCCATCCACCAGCGCGAATTCAGCCAGTGGCATATGGGCTTTCACCAGCTGGAGGCGGCAGATGCCCGCGCCCTGCCCCAGTTCGCCCCGGTGTTCGAGCAGGGTTTCGACCCGCACCGGCTGACCGCCTGCCCGGACGAGGGCTTGGCCATCCTCCGGGCCATTGCCGGGCTGGACAGCTAAACCAGCCAAGGGCCTTACCACTCCGCCATGCCCGCAGCCCGCCAGTGTGCGGCAGCATCAGCAATGCAGGCATAGTCGGACAGATCCAGCGGGCTGAAGCCGCCAATGGCCGCTTCCCGGAAAAAAGCCTGTAGTTCGACCGCATGCAGGCTGTCGCCAATGGCCTGGCGTAGCCGCGCCACGGTGACTGCAGGCGTGGATGCCGCCGTGATCAAGGGTAATCCGGGCTGCAAGCGGGTATGGCCGATGCAGGCCAGTTGCTCGAACAGCTGCGGCTGCTGCCGTGCCAGCAGGGCATGGCTGACACAGTCCAGCGCGGCAATATCCGCCTCACCCGCCGCCAGCAACTCGGCCGAAGCGCGATGTGAACCGGAAAACCTGACCTGTGCAAAAAAGGGCTGCACCCCGGCCAGCGCGCCTACTGCCGCGCGCAAGGCGTGGTAGCCCGACTGCGAATGCCGCTCATTGCACACCGCACGCAGTCCCCGAAAATCGGCCAGTGTCAGCCCGGCATCGCTCTGGCGCACCAGCAGCGCACTGCTATAGCGCCAGTCGGCGCAACCGGGCAGTTGATAATGAAAGGCTCCCAGCACCTGCACCTGTGCCGGCAATAGTGCGGAAACCGGATAGCCGCAGCACTGGCTGAGCAGCATGTCCGGCTCACGCCAGTGCGCCAGATAATCCTGTGGCCAGCACAGGGCGGCCGGCAGCGCCTGCTCGCCCAGTTGTTGCAGACGCTGGCGCAGCCACTGCCAGTAGTGTTCGGTCAGTGGCTGCGGCCACGGATACATGGGCAGGCTGGCCCAGGCCATGGCCTTAGTGCTCGGCGCCGACATGCGGCGACAGACGGCGGGCCAGCCAGTCGAAACACTGGTCGGCCACGATGGCCAGCAAGGCCACCAGCAAGGCCCCTTGCAGCACATAGGCGGTATTGAAGCCGCTCAAGCCGACGATGATGGGTAGGCCCAAGGTACGTGCCCCCACAGTAGAAGCAATGGCCGCGGTGCCGATATTGATCACCACCGAGGTACGCACCCCGGCCAGCAACACCGGGGCAGCCAGCGGCAGCTCCACCTGCCACAGGATGCGCCAGCGCCCCATACCCAGGCCACGCGCCACATCCAGCACGCTGTCCGGCACCGAGGCCAGCCCGGCCAGCGTGCCTTGCGTCACCGGTAACAGGCCGTACAGCACCAGCGCAATCAGTGCCGGCCATTCGCCAAAGCCGATCAGCGGCGCGGCAATCGCCAGCACCGCTACCGGCGGCAGCGCCTGGCTGATGGCCAGCACGCTGTCCAGCAAGGGGCGGAATTCACGCCCGGCCGGCCGGCTGACCAGCAAGCCGGCCGTCACCCCGCCCAGCACGGCAATCAGGCTGGAGGCCAGCACCAGCAGCAGATGCGCCAGCACCAGGCTGGCAAAGCTGTCCTGGGTATAGAGCGGGCGTTCCACCTCCGGAAACAGCCAGGCAAACAGGCCGGCACTGTGCGGCAACAGATAGAGCAAGGCCAGCAACAGGCCGCTGCTCAGCCACAGGGCGCTTGAGCGCGGCGCCGGCCTCATGTGGCCACCGGCAGCAGGTCGGCAAAATGCAGCACGCCAGCGGGCCGGCCCTGGGCATCGATCACCGGCAGGCTGCTGACCCGGCGCGCGACAAAGGCCGACAGCGCCTCGCGCAGCGTGGCCGAGGCGGCTATCGGCTCGCCAGACGCCTGTTGCTGCGGCCGCATCCGGCTGGCCACCGTATCCAGCCCCAGCAGGCGTACGCCGACATCGCTCTGGCCGACAAAGTCACGCACGAAAGCATTGGCCGGATGCAACAGGAAATCGCGGGCACGGCCCTGCTGCACCACCCGGCCCTTGTCCATCAGCACAATATGCTGGCCAAGCAGCAGGGCTTCGTCGATATCGTGGGTCACCAGCACGATGGTTTTGCCGGACAGCGCCTGGATGCGCAGCAGCTCCTGCTGCAGCGTGCCACGGGTCACCGGGTCCAGCGCGCCGAATGGCTCGTCCATCAGCAAGACTTCCGGGTCGGCCGCCAGCGCGCGCGCCACGCCCACCCGTTGCTGCTGGCCACCGGACAACTGGTGCGGGTAGCGCGACAAATACTGCGCAGCCGGCAGGTGCAACAGCTCCAGCAGCTCCACCACCCGCTCGCGGATGCGGGCTTTCGGCCATTTGAGCAGGGCCGGCACGGCAGCGATGTTCTGCTCCACCGTCCAGTGCGGAAACAGGCCCACCGACTGGATGGCATAGCCGATGCGACGGCGCAGCACCTCGGGCGGCTGGCTGCGGATATCCTCGCCGGCCAGCCGTATGCTGCCGCTGTCCGGCTCGATCAGCCGGTTGATCATCTTCAGCGTGGTGGATTTGCCCGAGCCGGAAGTACCGATCAGCACTGCCAGCTCGCCGGCGGCCACCTGCAGGTCGACATCGGCCACCGCCTGCCAGCCATTGAAAAACTTGTTGACTGCCTTGAGTTCAAGCATGGTCATCGGCCCCTTTCAGCCGGGAAATCAGCAGGCGGAATAGCATATCCACCAGCAAGGCCAGCAGCAGCACCGGCAACACCCCCAGCAACACCTGGTCGAGCGCACTGGCCGACAGCCCCTGGAACATGATGGCGCCAAAGCCACCCGCTCCGATCAGCGCCGCCACCGCAGCCAGCCCCACTGCCTGCACGGTGGTAATGCGCAGGCCGCTGAGAAACACCGGCAGCGCCAGCGGGGTTTCCACCCGCAGCATGATCTGCCACGGCGTCATGCCCATGCCACGCGCCGCCTCGCGCACCGCGGGCGGCACCTGCTGCAAGCCGGCCAGCGTGCCCCGCACCACCGGCAACAGCGCATACAGGCTGAGCGCCAGCAAGGCCGGTGCCAACCCGACCCCGGCAATACCCAGTCCGGGCAGCTGCCGCCCCAGCCAGGCCAGCGGGCCGATCAACAAGCCGAACAGCGCAATCGAGGGAATGGTCTGCAATACATTGAGTACGGGAAACAGCAAGCGGGCAAAGCGGGCCGAGCGATAGGCCCACACCCCGAGCGCGCCGCCCAGCAGCAGTGCCGGCAGCACGGAAAACAGTACCAGCTGCACATGGCGCAGCAGGGCAGCGTCGAAGGTATCCTGGTTGTTGTGGTACTCGCGCAGCAGCGACAGGCTGTCCAGCCTGCCGGTCAGCAACAGCCACAGCAGTGGCAGCTGGGCCAGCAACAGCAGCAATACGCGCCGCGGCAGGCCGGCAGCCAATACCTGCAGCGCTTCGGCCAGCTGCAGCAACAGCAACAGCTGCAACAGCCAGAAGCCGCCGCCAAACGATACCCGCGCAAGCGCATCCTCGTCGCCGGCACGCAGCGTGGCCTCGCTGCCGGCCAGCCACCACAGGGCGGCACCCAGCCATAGCGCAGCCAGATACACCAGCCGTTCGCGCAGCACAGCTGGCTGCCACCACGGTGCCAGCAGCAGCGGCAAGGCTGGCAGCAACGCCAGCCAGCGCAGGCCGGAGCCGCCCTGCAGCAAATCAAGCAGAGCGATGCCCTGCCCGGTCAGCAGGCGGTTGGGCGCATAGGTGAGCAAGGGCAGGCCCAGCGCCGCCGCCAGCGACAGCAACACCAGCAACAGGCGCACCCGGCTATGCAGACGCATGCATCACCCCTGCTGGGCAATACTGCCCGCTCACTTGATAAAGCCCTTTTTCTTCAGGTAATCCTGCGCCACCTTGCGCGCATCGCGGCCTTCGATGGCAATGCTGGCATTCAGCTTCTGCAGCGTGGGGCCGGTGAGCGACAGGAACACCGGCTTCAGCACGGCGGCGATTTTGGGCTGTTTGGCCAGCACCTCGCTGCGGATGATCGGCGTTGGCGCGTAAATCGGCTGCACGCCCTTGACGTCATCCAGCGTCACCAGCCCCAGCGCCGCCACCGGGCCGTCCGTGCCATAGGCCATGGCGGCGTTGACGCCGGAAGTCTGCTCCGCCGCCGCCTTGATGGTGACCGAGGTATCGCCGCCGGCCAGCGTCAGCAGCTGATCCTGCTTAAGTTTGAAGCCATAGGCATTCTGGAAGGCCGGCAGCGCGTCGGCACGTTCGATGAACTCGGCCGATGCCGCCAGCTTGAAGCGGCCGCCCTTGTTGATCCAGTTGCCCAGATCAGTCAGCGTCTTCAGCTTGTTGGCCGCCGCCACATCCTTGCGGATGGCAATGGCCCAGGTATTGTTGGCCGGCGATGGCGTCAGCCAGGTAATGCGGTTTTTTTCCTGGTCCAGCTTTTTCACCAGCTGATAACCCGCCTCGGCATTTTTCCAGGCCGGATTGCTTTCATCGGCAAAGAAAAACGCGCCATTGCCGGTGTATTCCGGGTAGATGTCGATTTCGCCGGCGGTGATGGCACCGCGCACCACCTTGGTATTGCCCAGCGACACCTTGCTGACGGTCTTGATGCCATTGGCTTCCAGCACCTGCTGGATGATATTGCCCAGCAAGGCGCCTTCGGTATCGATCTTGGAGCCAACCCGAACCGCATCGGCGGCCAACGCCTGCCAGGACAAGGTGCTCAGCGCCAGCGCCGCCAGCAGCCGACGACGGGAAAGTTTTGCTTGGGTCATGGTATTCCTCTTGATGGATGAACAACGGCCCTTCAGGCAAAGGGATGGAGCGGTTCGATCACCGGCTGGCGGCGATGCCGCCACAGCAAGGGCAGATAACCCTGCTCGACAAATCCGCCGCTGAGCTGCTGGTAATGCTGGCGTTCGGCCAGATAGGCCTGACGCAGGCGATACCAGGGCAGGCCCGGCTGCAGGTGATGCACCAGATGATAATTCAGATTGAGAAACAGCAGCCGCCACGGCCAGGCTGCCTCGTTCAACACTGAGCGGGCTGCGGCATCCGGCACCGCGCGATGCTCGTAGAAGGAACGTACCATGGCCAGCGCCAGTGCGGGATAGGCAATGCACAACAGGTAATACCACGGTGCGATACCGTGCTGGCGCAGCCACAGCAGCAACAGACCCAGCAAGAGCAGATGACTGCCCCACACTGGCAGCGCTTGCCGCTGCTCACCACGCACGGTGGCGCGCAGCGTGGCCAGCCAGCCCAGGGCCGGCCCCAGCAGCAAGCGCCCGGCCGCGGTGTTGCGCCAGCGCAGCAGGCTGCGCGCCACGGCAGCCGCGGGCAAGCTGGCGTGATAGTAGCTTTCCGGGTCCAGCCCCGGCAGGGTCAGGCTGTCATCGTGGTGATGGGCCAGATGGCTGTCACGATAGACCGCATAGGGATACCACACCGCCAGCGGCAGCTGGCCGAACAGGGCATTGAGCCAGCCATGGCGGGTGGGGTGGCCGTGAATCAGCTCGTGCTGCAGCGACATATACCAGCAGGTAAAGACCACCAGCAGCGGCGTGGCCAGCCACGGCCCCAGCTGCCGCCACAGCGCCACCGTGCCGAACCAGCCGCCATAGATGACGGCAATGAGCAGCCAGGTAGGCAGCTCCAGCCGCGCCAGCCAGGCCGGCGCCCCGGACCCGCCGGATGGCACAGCCAATGCACGATCACCATCCCGCGGGTCGGGAATGGCAGAACCCTCGCGATACAGGCGGCCGGAATGCAAACCGGCATGTTGCAGTGAGCAATACATGAGGCGGCTCCTTGAATGAGCCGACCACTATAGTGTTGCGGCCAGCGCCGCCAAACCAAGAAAAAATCACAAGCATTGCAGAAATTGCCGTGCTGGCGGCCGGGCCGTCCGGAGCGAACAGGCCGGACCGCGCCCGCCTGCGCCAGGGCTTGCAATGCAGCGGGGGCGGTCAAGCCATGCTTGCCGCCCCCTTGCCTATCCACCCGGCCAGCGCCTGGAACCGCTCACCCAACCCGGCAGACAAGCCGGGCTAAGGTGAAGCCGCAGCCAGCACATGGCGGATGACAAGGCGGCGCAACGCTGGAGCGGGAGTTTTGTCAGCGGGTCTTAATGCTGATACCAGCCCACCGGCCCCGGTTGCAGATTGATGTTCACCTGCTTCACCTGCTGGTATTCCAGCAGGCCGTTGACCCCCAGGTCACGGCCATAGCCGCTCATCTTGTAACCGCCCCACGGCGCTTCATTAAAGGTGGGGTTGTAGCAGTTGATCCAGGTGACGCCGGCACGGATTTCCTTCACCACCCGCAGCGCACGGGCGCCATCGGTGGTGAACACGCCACCGGCCAGGCCGTAAGGCGTGTCATTGGCCATGGCGATGGCTTCGGCCTCCGTGGTGAAGGTCTGGATCGCCACCACCGGGCCGAATACTTCTTCGCGCACGATGTCCATGTCGCGGGTGCAATTGTCGAAGATGGTGGGCTGCACGAAATAGCCCCTGGCACACTCGCCCTCGACATGGCGCTCGCCACCGCACACCAGCGTGGCGCCTTGCTGTTTGGCACGTTCGATATGGCCCAGCACCTTTTCCAGCTGGGCGGCCGAGACGATGGCGCCCATGTCCGGGTCTTTCATGCCGGGGCCTATGCTCATGGCGCGGGCGCGTTCGGCCAGGCGGGCGACAAAGCGGTCCTTGATGCTTGCTTCGATCAGGATGCGCGAACCGGCCGAGCACACTTCGCCCTGGTTGAAGAACACGCCTATCATCGCCCACTCCACCGCGCCTTCCAGATCGGCATCGGCAAAAATGATGTTGGGCGACTTGCCCCCCAGTTCCAGCCCCACTTTTTTCAGATTGCCCACCGCGGCGGCGGCAATGGTCTGGCCGGTGCGGGTGCTGCCGGTAAAGGTGATCATGTCCACCTCATGGCTGGCCGCCAGCTCCTGCCCGGCGGCCGGGCCGCTGCCCAGCACCAGGTTGGCGGTGCCGGGCGGCAGGCCGACGGCATCGAAAATTTCAAACAGCACCACCGCCGACAAGGGCGTGACTTCGCTGGGCTTGAACACCACGCAGTTGCCGGCCGCCAGCGCCGGGGCCAGCTTCCAGGCGGCCATCAGCAAAGGGTAGTTCCACGGTGTGATCAGCGCACACACGCCTACCGGTTCGTGCATGGAATAGGCATGCATGGGGCCGAAGCCATCACTCACCTCGTACACCCCACCCTGCGGCTTGGTGATCAGGCCGGCGTAATAACGGAAACAGGCGGCGGCATCATCCACATCGCAGCGCGCCTCGCGCAGCGGCTTACCATTGTCCAGCGTGTCCATCACCGCCAGTTCGTCGGCGCGGGCGGCAATGGCATCGGCAATGCGCAACAGCAGGTCGGCGCGCTTGGGGCCGGCCATGCGCCGCCAGCTGCCGTCATGGTCAAAGGCATGACGCGCGGCGGCAATCGCCTGCCTGCTGTCCTCGGCCACGCTGTCGGTGACCAGGGTAATCACTTCGCCATTGGCCGGATTGATCACTTCGCGGGTAGCACCGCTGACCGAAGCCTGCCATTGGCCGTTGATGTAGTTGTTGCGCACTTCCATGTTTCTTCCTCCTGCCTTGCTTGGGTTGACCCTGCCGTCTGTGCGGCTCAGGCGATATAGATCTTGCGCAGCGTTTCGGTGACGGTCCAGGTGGTGGCCGTGCCCGCTGCCAGGTGGCCGACGCTGCCGGCCTGCAGCTGCAAGGACGGACGGCCATCGGCAAAGCTCACCGTGGCGGCACCTGCCAGCACCACGAAAAATTCGTCCACTTCCACATCGGTGGTGACGCTGGGCGACATTTCCCACACGCCTATGCTGCAGCCATGCAGGCTGCCCAGTTCGGCCGTGCCGACACGGGCCGGTCCGGTAATCAGCTGATCAGCCGGGACATCACGGTATTCCAGTTCGACGCGCGTGGCGTCCACAGCGTGGTTGGCCAGCAGGGCAAAGGGATGCGACATGGGGGGTCCTTGCAAAGATAATGTTGTGAAAACGGCGGCTCAGGAGTCGAAACCCAGCCCCAGTGCATCCATGGTGCGCAGCATCAGGTTGCGCTTGCCGTGATTGTGGTCGGCCTGGTTCAGCGACCAGCGTGTGGCCTGTACCGCCACATAGGCCAGCGGCTCCGGCGGGAAAGGCGGCGGAATCTCGCGCACCATGCGCAGCCGGGTGCGTTCGGTATCCAGCCCGTCCAGCTTGTCCAGCAGCACATTGCCGGCAAAGCGGGTGGCCCCCACCCCCAGTCCGGTAAAGCCGGCGGCATACGCTACCTTGCCACCACGCGCCAGCGCGAAAAAGGCGCAAAAACGGGTGGAGGTGTCGATGGCACCGCCCCAGCGATGGCTGAAGCGCAGCCCGGCCAGCTGCGGGAAGGTGGTGAAGAAATGACTGGCCAGCCGCTCGAACGATTCGGGGCGGTCGTCATGCTGCTCGCTTACCTTGCCACCGAAGTTGTACACCGCGTCGTAGCCGCCGAACAAGATGCGGTTGTCGCGGGTGATGCGGTAGTAGTGAAACTGGTTGGCCATGTCGGCAATGCCCTGGCGGTGCTGCCAGCCGATGGAGGCCAGTTGCTCCGGGGTCAGCGGCTCGGTCATCAGCACATAGTCGTACACCGGGATGGTGTGCCAGCGATAGCGCTTGAGCAGCGAGGGAAAGGCATTGGTGGCCAGCACCACCCGCGCCGCGCTCAACTGCCCCTGTGCCGTATGCAGCGTCACCTGGCGGCCGCGGCTCTGCAGCTTGATGACCGCCGATTGTTCATGAATCTGCACCCCCAGCTCGCTGGCCACCCGTGCCAGCTCCAGCGCCAGCTTGCCGGGGTGGATCATCGCCGTGCTGTCCTTTTCCCAGATGCCGGACAGGAAGGTGGGCGAATTCAGCTCGGCACGGATTTCCGCCGCGCTCATATAGCCTTCGCCGCGCAGTTGTTCGTCCTGATAGGGCTCCACCGCCACCACCAGCACGCCGGTGCGCTCGAAATCACAGTCGATGCCATAACGCCGGATGGTGGCTTCGATCTCGTCCAGATTGCGCAGGCCTTGCGCCTCCAGCTCGGCCATTTCCTCCGGCCAGCGCTTGTGACCGTTTTCTTCGCCATGGGTGAGGCTGGCTTCGCAAAAACCGCCATTACGACCGGAAGCCGCCCAGCCCACGCGCTGTGCCTCCAGCAGCACCACGCTGCGTGCCGGATCGCGCTCCTTGGCCAGGATCGCGGTCCACAGCCCGAGAAAGCCGCCGCCGACAATGGCCAGCGCAGTGTCGGCGCGGCCCTGGAACTGGGGAAAGGCACGGCGGCGGGCGGCCACGTCGTCGCCCCAGAACGGGCGGTTGACGCTGTCGGCCAGTGCGCTGTGGATCAGCGCACTGGCGGGAGCCTGACGTTCGAAAACGATTTGCGGCATAAACCTGTCATTCCTTGTGCACATTGCACGCTGTTTGAGATTGGGCACGACGACCAGCGGCGGACAGACGGCAGCTTGCCAGCGCTGGCGAATGTTTGCTGGCCTTGCCGCTACGGCGCCAGACCAGTGTAGCCTGCGCGCTGCGCCGCTGCCGCGGGGCGGGGGTGGCCCGCCGCAGATCATGGCCCGGACTGTGGCCAGTTTGCGGCTTGGCATAGCTTGTATCAGGTGATATGTTGAGATAAATCCATAATTTCTTAACTTCAGTTTTGGTTTTACTCACCTGATGAGCAAAAAAACGCCCTTAAGCCAGGTCAGCGATTTTGATATCCGGCTGCTGCGCCTGTTCAAGACGGTAGTGGAATGCGGCAGTTTTTCCGCTGCCGAGAGCGTGCTGGGCATCAGCCGCTCGGCCATCAGCCTGCATATGGGCGACCTGGAAAAGCGGCTGGGCATCTGCCTGTGCCAGCGCGGCCGTGCCGGCTTTGCGCTGACCGACGAGGGCCGCGCGGTATTGCACGCCAGCCAGACCATGCTGGCGGCCATCGAGGAATTCCGTACCGAGGTCAACCAGCTGCATCATCAGCTACGCGGCGAACTGAACATCGGCATCATCAACAATCTGGTCACCCAGTCGCACATGCACCTGACAAGGGCGCTGAAATCGCTGAGCGCACGCGGGCCGGGCGTGCGCATCAATATTTCCATGACCACCCCCAGCGAAATCGAACTGGGGGTGCAGGACGGCCATTTGCATGTCGGGGTGGTGCCGCTGATCAACCCGCTGTCCGGGCTGGATTACATCCAGTTATATGAAGAGCATTCCTTGCTGTACTGCAGCCGCGAACACCCCTTCTTTGCCCGTGCCGATACCGACATCAGCGAAGGGGAACTGTGCCGCGCCGAGGCGGTGGCACCCAATTACCGCCTGACCGCCGAGGCCATGGAGCGCCATCACGCGCTCAATTGCAGCGCCACCGCCTCCGACCGCGAAGGCATTGCCTTCCTCATCCTCACCGGCGGCTATATCGGCTTTCTGCCCGACCACTTTGCCGCCGGCTGGGTGGCCCAGGAGGTGATGCGGCCCTTGCATCCGGCCCGCTTCTGCTATGACATTCCGCTTAATGTGGTCATGCGCAAGGGACGCCGCCGCAACCGGGTGCTGGAATGTTTTCTGCAGGCACTGGAAGACAGCCGCAGGGGCTGAATACCTGCACCTGCCATGCAAAAAGCCCGCACAGGCGGGCTTTTTGCTGTTGTCCGGCCACGCCGGAGCGCGACAAGCTGCTTACTTGCCGGCTTCGCCGACAAAGATTTCCACGCGGCGGTTGGCAGCGCGACCGGCCACGGTGCTGTTGTCGGCCACCGGCTGACGCGAGCCCATGCCGTCGATGCTGATACGGTTGGCCGCTACGCCACGGTTGACCAGATAGTCGCGGGTGGCGCTGGCGCGGTTGACCGACAGCGGATTATTGATGGCATCGCTGCCGGTATTGTCGGTATGGCCGACGATGCGCACGGTGGTGACCGGATTCTGCTGCAAGGTAGTGGCGAAGCGATCCAGTACTGGGCGCAGATTGGGCTTGATGTCGTAACGGCCGGAGTCAAACGACACATCGCTGGGGATGTTCAGCTTGAGCTGGTTGTCGGCCGTCTGGCTCACGCTCACACCAGTGCCTTGCGAGGCTTTTTCCATGGCCTCCTTCTGCTTTTGCATATGCTGCGACCACAGATAACCACCGCCAGCCCCCAAGGCCGCGCCCACTGCCGCGCCGGTCACTGCGCTGCGGCCGGTATGGCCACCGGCAGTCAGCGCGCCCAGCAAGGCACCAACACCTGCCCCCACCGCGGCACCGGTGCCGGTGGTTTGCTGGGTTTCATTCATATTGGCGCAACCGCTCAGGCTGGCCACCGCCATCGTGACGACCAACAGCGAAGTGATTTGTTTTTTCATCGTAGACTCCTCGTTACGGGATGAGCATGCTGCATGCCCGATACAGATACCGACCGTGCCGAGCGCAAGCGGCGCACGGTGACGGCCTTCATGGTGATGCTTAGCCAGTGCCACCAGCCGGGCGGGCCGCTGCAATCCGCCCGGCTGACACAGGGCATCGCGTCCCGGCGGCAAGGCACGCCGACACAAACAGCAGCAAGGCAGTGAGCAGCAGGCCATGCTCAGCTTGCGGGGCGCGACAAGCACCGCATAGGGCAGAACCAGGCGGCACAAGTTCACCAGACTTATTTGGCTGCCATTATTTTAAATAATAGCAAGTAACTGTTTATATTTTAGCCTTGTTGCCCGCCACCGTGTGTAAGCGATCGTGTGCCTTGTGTAAGCGAAAGTACAGCCTGTCCCGTCGCGCCAATAAAAAAAGCCCCCTTGCGGGGGCGTAAGTGATGCTAAGGGTCGTCAGGAAAAGCAAAAACCGATAATCAGCGCCGCTCAGGACTGCGTGGCCACCTTGGCCGGGCGTGACTCCATCCACGGCGTGCCGTACAGGCGCGAGCGAATCCAGCCCACCACCAGCAATGCCACGGCCAGCGCACCGGTGCTGATCACTTCAACCTGGTGCTCGGGACGGATGGCCATCAGCAGTACCACGGCGCAGATAAAGACGATGACCATCCAGGTCAGTGTCGGGAACATCCACATGCGGAAGGCCGGCGTTTCGCCATTGGCCTCCATGCGCTGGCGCATGCGCAGCTGGGAAATGGCAATCACCAGGTACACCAGCAGGGCGATGGTGCCGGAAGTGGCCAGCAGGATGTCGAACACTTCCTTGGGAACCAGGTAGTTGGCGATCACGGTGATGAAACCCACCACCATGGAGCCGAGCACCGCCTTTTGCGGCGTACCGTTGGCGGCGATATCGCCAAACATCTTCAGGGCATCGCCACGGCTGGACAGCGAATACAGCATGCGCGAGGCGGTATACAGCGCGGAGTTGAGACAGCTGGCCACCGACACCAGCACCACCACATCGACAATGGCCTTGGCATTGGGAATGCCGATCAGCTGCAAGGTACGCTGGTAGGAACCCAGGGCGGCCAGTTGCGGATCGTTCCAGGCCACCAGTGCGGTCACCACGAAGATGGAGCCCAGGTAGAACAGGCTGATCCGCCATACCACCGAATTGGTGGCCTTGGTGATCTGCTGCTGCGGGTTGTCCGATTCGGCCGCGGCGATGGTGACGATCTCCGTCCCCAGAAAGGTGAACATGGTGGTCAGCATGGCACCCAGCACGGCGCCAAAGCCATTGGGCATGAAGCCGCCGTGATCAAACAGCCGTGCCGTGCCACTGACCTGGCTGCCCGGAATCAGGCCCAGCATGGCAGCGCCGGCCACCGCCAGGAAGGCGACGATGGCCACCACCTTCACCAGCGCGAACCAGAACTCGAACTCGCCGTAGTTCTTCACGCTGAACAGATTGGTGATGGTCAGCAAGACGGTAATGCCCAGGGCAAAGGCCCACATCGGCACACCGGCAAACCAGGCATGCAGGATGGTGGCGGCGGCATTGGCTTCCAGCGGAATCACCAGTACCCAGAACCACCAGTACAGCCAGCCGATGATGTAGCCGGCCCAGTGGCCGATGGCACGGTCGGCATAGGTGGAAAACGAGCCGGTATCCGGCGCGGCCACCGCCATTTCGCCCAGCATGCGCATGACCAGCACCACCAGCAGCCCGGCCATGGCATAGGCGATCAGCACGGCAGGGCCGGCCTCGGCAATGGCGTGGCCGGAGCCGACAAACAGACCGGCACCGATGACACCGGCAATGGACAGCATGGTGACGTGACGCTGCTTGAGCCCGTGGCTCAAACCTTGAGATGAAGCACTCATGAAAGAATCTCCCAAACCGGCGGCCCGCGTGGGCAGGTCCGCCGGCAAATTGCATTTTTTGTTTTTGTCGCGGTGAAAGTGACCCACATTACTGCTTGCCTGCTGCCGGCAAGACCACAGCCAGCCCCGCTAGCGGGCCTGCTCCAGGCAGGCCGCTTCGGGATGCTTGCGGCATTGGTCTGCACGACAACTGTTTATGCTGCCATTTCGTAAAAAAATGGCATTTTTTTAAACAGCAAGACATTGACTACAATCTCCAAAGTAGTCAAATCCTTGTATAGAATGAACTTTCCAAGACTTGCCGGCCTTGCAATTCTAATCACGCGTTTAATAAAACACCACAATGAATAATATTTTAAACAGCAAAGCAGCGCGTCCGCCGGCGGCAAACAGGCAGGCAAGTCATTGAAAGAAATGGCTTTGCCAGGAAAAATGCACAACGGGTGAAAAACAGAAAAATCGTCACAAAAGACAGAAAAAATCACTGGATTTCATGCTTTGCAGCCTGCGCCAGCAGGGCCCTGCTGGCGTGGCTGCTGGCGTGGCTGCGGGCAGGCCCTGCCAAATGGCATTAGCGCAAGGCTGGCCTGCTGGCCGCAGCGATGGGCAATTGCAGCAGGGCGGCAGTCATGCCCTGTGCCAGATAGAGCAGCGAAGCCGCGCCGCCGTAGCTCCAGGCGGGTGCTACCGCGGCAAAGCGCTGCTGCCGTACAAAGGGCAGGCCCTGCCACAAGGGGCTGGCAAACAGCTGCGGCGCGGCGGCAAACGGCTGCTGATACAGCACGATATCCTGGCGCAGCGCCAGCAGCTGGCCCACGCGCTGCTGGCTGACACCCCATACCGAGGGTGCCGGCTGCCCGGTGGTGCGCAGGCCCAGCCGGCGCAAGGCCAGCACCGGCATGGCATTGCTGCCGTAGACATACACCATGGACGGGTTGGCAAAGCGGATGACCTGCACCGTGGGCCAGGCGGCAGCCCCATGCGCCTGCAACTGGCGGCGCAGGCTGGCAAAGCCCTGCTCCAGCTGCTGTAGCCGCTGCTGCGCCTGCGGCTGCCGCCCCAGCACCCGCCCCAGCTGCAGCAAGATGCGCTCGGCTGCCTGCGCATGGTCCTGCCCCGGCTGATAGGCGTCGATATTCAATACCGGGGCAATGCGCTGCAGGCTGGCGCGCATCGGCAGCAAGGTGGGGCTGATGATGATCAGCTGTGGCTTGAGGCTGGCCAGCAGCTCCAGATTGGGTTCCAGCCGGCTGCCGGCCGACGGCACCTGCGCCGGCAGGCGCGGACGTACCACCCATTGCCGGTAGTCGTCGGCATCGGCCACCGCCAGCGGAGTCAGGCCCAGCTCCAGCAGGTTTTCCGCCGCCTCCCAGCTCAAGGCGACAATGCGTTGCGGCGGTGGGCCCGGCGGCTGGCGGCTGGCCTGCTCCAGTTCATCCAGGCCAGCGGCCATGGCCGGCAGCCAGCCGCCGGTCAGCCAGACGGCAAAGCAACAAAGCAGTATGCGCAACATCATCGCCCGCCTCCGCGGCGTAGCCGTTGCCAGCACAGCAACAGCAGGAAATAGCCCCCGCACAGCACCGAGGCCAGCATGCCCAGCGGCAACTGCCGCGGGTAGATCAACACCCGGCCCAGCCAGTCGGCCAGCAGCAGCAGCGCCGCGCCCAGCATGGCCGCCAAGAGCAATTGCGCCACCGGCCGGCGTGCGCCCAGCAGCGCGGCGATATGCGGGGCCAGCAAGCCCAGAAAGGCCACCGGCCCCAGCACTGCCGTCACCACCGCCGTTAGCAAGGCCACCAGCAGCAGCAAGCCCAGCCGTACCCGTTCCAGCATCAGCCCACGGCCCTGAGCCACGCCATCGCCAGTGGCCAGCAAGGCCAGCACCCGTTGTGCCGCCAGCGCTGCCATGCCCAGCACCAACACCGCCAGGCTCAGCCATAGCGCCTGTGCGCCGCTGACCCGGTAACTGGAACCGGCCAGCCAGCCCAGCACGGCAAAGCTGTCCGCCGTGCCCTTGGCCAGCACCACCTGCACCAGCGCATCCAGCAAGGCCGCCAGCGCAATGCCGCTCAGCGCCATCATGCCGGCAGCGTAGCCGTGGCGACGGCCCAGCCACAGCAGCAGCCCCAGCACCAGCAAGCTGCCGGCCAGTACCAGCAAAGGCCCGCCCTGCAGCAGGGGCTGGCCCAGCCAGCTGCTGGCCAGCAACAGCGCCAGGCTGCCACCAGCCGACAGCCCCAGCAGATCGGGACTGGCAAGCGGATTGCGCAACAGCCGTTGCAACAGCACCCCGGCCAAGGCCAGCCCGGCGCCGGCACTGAGCGCCACCAGGCTGCGCGGCCAGCGCAAGGACCAGAGCAGCGGCTCCGGCCATGCCAGCACCCAGTGCAGTTGCCCGCCATCAGGCATCGGTGACAGGCAAACACTCAACAGGGTCAGCAGCACTAACAAGGACGCCGCCAGCAGCCAGCCTCCCCTGCCCCAGCGTCGCTGACCAGCCACCACACTGGGTGGTGCAGCCGCTTGCTGTGCCGGCCGCAGATTACGCCGCGCCAGCCACAGCAAGGCCGGTGCGCCCAGCAAGGCAGTCACCGCACCGCTAGGCAGGCTGTCACCCGCCCACTGGCTGAAGGCCAGCGCCAGACAGTCGCTACCCAGCAGGCACAGCGCCCCCAGCACGGCGCTGGCAGCCAGTTGCGCCCGTGGCTGGCGTGCACCCAGCAGGCTGGCCAGATTGGGCGCCACCAGGCCGATAAAGCCGATCAGCCCTACCGCCGCCACTGACACCGCACTCAGCCACAGCGCCGCCAGCAGCAAGAGCAAAATGGTGCTGACAGCGACGCCACGGCCACGCGCAGCAGCCAGTCCCAGCCGCAGCAGCGACAACGGGCGCGGAGCCAGCCATAGCAAGAGCAGGGCCGGGCTGAGCCGGGGCAGCAGCCACAGCGTCCACTGCCAGTCGATCTGTGCCAGATCGCCGGCGCCCCAGACAAACAGATTGCGCGCGTACTGGTCGTGCAGCAGCACCAGCGCCGTCGCCAGCGCCCCCAGCAGCAGGTTGACCGCCATGCCGCCCAGCACCAGCGGCAAGCCGTTCAGCCCCTGTGGCCCGGCCAGCAGCAAGACCAGCCCCAGCGCCAGCATGGCC